>NZ_JBRREG010000006.1:0-71099 GCF_056760155.1 Stenotrophomonas sp. STEN022 | reverse complement strand
CGGGGGGGTGGGGTGGGTGTGGTCTTTCCGGCCTCCCCCGGGCGCGGCCGCGCCCCCCCCCCTCCTGGGCATGCCCCTGGCCCCGCCGGGGCCCGCCACTACGGCCTCCTGACAGCGCTTGCAGCCTGCCGCTGACGCGGCCACTTGACCCGCTCTGCTACCCTATTGCGATGAACGAACCTGCTGAACCTTCGGTCCCCCGCCCTGCTTTCACGCCGATGGCGCAACGCTTCCGTGGCTTCCTGCCGGTGGTGGTGGACGTCGAAACGGGCGGCTTTGACTGTAATCGCCACGCCCTGCTGGAGATCGCCGCCGTGCCGGTGGAGATGGACGAGAACGGCTTGCTCTACCCGGGCCAGACCGCCAGCGCGCATGTGATCCCGGCCGAAGGCACCGAAATCGACCCCAAATCGCTGGAAGTCACCGGCATCGTACTCGACCACCCCTTCCGCCTGGCCAAGCCCGAGCGTGACGCGCTGGAGCACGTGTTCGCGCCGGTGCGTGCGGCGATGAAGAAGTACAACTGCCAGCGCGCGATCCTGGTCGGCCACAACGCACATTTCGATCTGAATTTCGTCAACGCCACCGTCGCCCGCAGCGGCCACAAGCGTAATCCGTTCCATCCCTTCAGCGTGTTCGACACGGTGACCTTGGCCGGCGTGGCTTACGGCCAGACCGTACTTGCCCGCGCAGTGCAGGCAGCCGGCTTTGAATGGGATGCCAGTGAGGCGCACAGCGCTGTATACGACACCGAACAGACCGCGCGCCTGTTCTGCAAGATCGTCAACGCCTGGCCGACCGCGCCAAGCCGCTGAGCTGCACGACCATCAGGCCGCGCAGGTCCTTGCGCGGCCTTCCTTCTTTGCCTGCGCCAATGCGTTCTTGGCACGCTGATAGAACAGCACTGGCGCCTGGTCGTCCTCACCCAGCTGCACTACGCCAGCGCTGAAACTCACCTTGATGTCACCTGCCTCGTGCCCGCCCCATTCGGAGTACTGGCCGAACAGACGTTGCAGTCTTTGGCAGGCGATTTCAGCCTCCGGCAATGCGGTGTCGCTCAACAACACCGCGAACTCCTTGTTGCCCAGCCGTGCCGGCATGTCGGAGGCGCGCAGGCTGCGCCGCATAAGATCACCTACTTCGCACAACACCAGATCGCCAACCGCACGCGACCATTCTGCATTGATCTGCTTGAGGTGATCGATGCTCAGCACCACCAGACTCAACGAGCGCCCGGTGCGCCGCGCCGCCGCCATGTCACGCGCCAGCGCGTCATCGAAGGCACGGCGGTTGGGCAGGCCGCTGAGATCATCTTCATTGGCCAGCCGCTCGAATGCGTCCGCCTGCTCACGCAATCGCTGTTCAAGCTGAGCTTTTTCAAGCAGTGCCGCTTCCAGCCGACCGTTCTGCTGATGCACTTGATCTGACCGGGCATGCTCCTGCGCAGCCAACTGCTGCGCCTGGCTGCGTTGTTGCCTGAGCTGCAGCACCAGCCACAGCACAAGCAGGAGCAACAACAGGCACACGCCGGCAAGCAGGCGGGGCAGCGCCAATACCGCAAACGGCGACGAAAAACCGTCCATTCCGCCTTGCGCCCAGGCAGGCGCCGCGGCAACTCCCGCCAACACGCTCAGCGCCGACAGACGTCGTTTTGCAAAGACCCTCGCCCTGCCCGACATCGCGCGCATCCCCACGCTCGACCGGGTTACCGGATTCTTCTCTGCTGCCATCGTTCTTGCCCCAAGCTGGTGTGGCGATACTAACAAACAGAGGCCATGCTGCAGGGCTGAGTAAGGCTTGGCGCTGAGGATTTTCGCTGGAATGTGATTGACGGCGTGAAAGCCTAGCGCCCCCCGCTGTTGTGGGGGGGGGGGGGGCGCGCCCCCCCCCCCAAAAACAACCCAGCGCCGCTAGCCATTGGCTGGCCATTGCGGTGCATCCCACCGAACGATGGCTTCCAAGCCGCCTTCGGGGTGATTGCGCAGGGTCAGGCTTGCACCGTCCTTTTCTGCCAGTGCGCGGGCGATGGTCAGGCCCAGGCCGGCGCCGCCTGTCTCGCGTGAGCGCGAGGTCTCCAGGCGCAGGAACGGGGTGAACACGGCTTCGAGTTCGTCCTCGGCCAGCCCCGGCCCGTTGTCACGTACCCGCACCTCGACTGCATCGCCATCGCGGCGTGCGCTCACCTGCGCAGCGCGACCATACTTCACCGCGTTGTCGACCAGGTTGGAGAACAAACGCCGCATCGCCAACGGCCGCAGCATCAGCACCGCGCCGCTACCCTGTTCCAGCACCGCATCATGACCGGACTCGGCGGCGTCCTCGACCACGCTTTCCAGCAGCGAGTCCAGGTCGAGCGCCGCACGTTGCTCGGCGCTCTCGGCACTGCGAGCAAGATCCAATCCCTCGCGAATCAGGGCCTGCATCGCGGCAAGATCGGCGATCAAGCGCTCGCGTAGTTGTTCGTCCTGTACGTTTTCCAGGCGCAGCCGCAGCCGCGTCGACGGCGTCTGCAGGTCGTGGGTGATCGCCGCCAACATCTGCGTGCGCTCGCTCAGGTGGCGCTGCAGACGCTTCTGCATGGCATTGAAGGCTTCGGCGGCACGTTGCACTTCCAAGGGTCCACTGACCGGCAGCGGCTCACGCTGCAGGTCATGACCAAGCTCGGTGGCGTGGTTCGCCAGTCGCTGCAGCGGCGAGCTGGCGATACGCGCAACCACATAGGCCAGCAAGCCAATCGCCAGTGCCAGCAGCGACAGGAACCATGGATCGAACGCTGCCCCGCTGCGTCTTGCCACCGCCGGGTACTCCAGCGCCAGCCGCAGTGGCGTGCCATCAGTAAGCTGCAACTCCACCAGACGACAGCGCGGCGGGGTGAATGCTGGATCGCGCTCACGTGTGTGCTGCGATCGCTGCCCGCGCCCGGGTGGCGGCAGGAATTCCGGCAAGGGCGGCATGCAGGCGCGGAAGCTGCTGGCGCGCACCTGCGCGCTGGCAACTGCACCACCGCGTGCCGCCAGCACTGCCATCAAGGCCTCGTCCACATCGCCGGTACGGAAGTCGCCTTTGACCTCGCGCACGCTGGGGCCGCCCACCGCCAACAAGCGGCTGCGCAGCTCCGGGTTGCCGTCCAACAGATTGACGAAGCCCTGCAGGCGGTCAGCGATACGCGCAAGGTTCTGCCGCTCGAACTCCTGCTGACGCCGGCTCTCGGCCAGCAGCGTCGCGCCAATCGCCGCCACCATCATGCCAACCAGCAGGATGACGAACAGCCGCCCCGCCATTGACGACAGGAACAGGCGCAGCCGCTTCATTCCAGTGTCACCGCACTGGCGAATACATAGCCCTCGTTGCGCACCGTCTTGATCAGGCCATCGGCACCACCGGCATCGGTGAGTTTCTGCCGCAGACGGCTGATCTGCAGGTCGATGGCGCGGTCCTGCGACTCGTAATTGCGGCCGCTGCTCAGCGATACCAACTGCTCGCGTGACAACACCTTGTTGGCATGTGCCACCAGCACCCGCAGCAGGCGGAACTCGGCCCCCGACAACATCACCACGCGCTTGGCCGGATCAATCAGGTGCCGGTGTTCCAGGTCGAATACCCAGCCTGAGAACAGCGCCCGGCGCATCGCCAGCGGCTCCATGTTGGTCGGCAAGGCCTCGGTCCGGCGCAGCACGTTGCGGATGCGCGCCAGCAGCTCGCGCGGCTCGAAGGGCTTGGCCAGGTAATCATCGGCGCCCATTTCCAACCCCAGCACGCGATCAATCGGCTCGCTGCGCGCGGTGAGCATGATCACCGGCGTGTTCGAGCGCACCCGCAATTCGCGGCACAACGCCAAGCCGTCTTCGCGCGGCAGGTTCAGGTCAAGCACGATCAGGTCGATGTGCTCGCGTGCCAATACCTGGCGCATCTCGTTACCATCGGCCGCCGTGCTCACGGCATAGCCGGCCCGGCCCAGTTGCTCGGCCAGCAGGCTGCGGATGTCACTGTCGTCGTCTACCACCAACAAGCGGTGCAAGGTCTGTATGTCCGTCATGGGGCAATGATCCATGCTAGCGGATCGGCGTGCGCGGCCGCATACGTATCGGCGTGTATCAACGCCTGCACTTGATACACGCCGATACATGGCTGGCTGAACCTGATACACGCCGACACACACTGTGCCTTGAGGCTGAACAGGGCGCTGACCACACTGGCTTCAACGCCGCACGCTGCGGCCCAGCCTGAGTGCCTGATCACCGTGAAGCTGCTGCCCTCCTCCCGCCGCAACCGCATCCTGCTTGCCGCTGCCATCTTCGCCCTGATCGCCGGCGGTGTGTTCTGGGCCACGCGCAAGCCCGCTGCCCCTTCGATGGCCACCTCGCCGGTCAGCCGTGGCGACCTGGAACAGACGGTCGACGCCACCGGCGTAATCGATGCCTACAAGCTGGTCAGCGTCGGCGCGCAGGCTTCCGGCCAGATCAAGGTGCTGAAGGTGCAGTTGGGTGATGTGGTCAAGCAAGGCGACCTGATCGCCGAGATCGACTCGGTCACCCAGGAAAACAGCCTGAAGAACGCTGAAGCCGCGCTGGAGAACATCCGCGCCCAGCGTGCGGTGCAGACCGCCTCGCTGAAGGAATCCGAGCTGGCCTTCGCCCGCCAGAAGGAGATGCTGGCTGCCGAAGCCACCTCACGCGCCGACTACGAGTCCGCCGAAGCCAACCTGGCCAGCACCCGTGCGCAGATCCGCGCCCTCGATGCACAGATCCGCCAGCGCGAAACCGAGCTGGGCACTGCCCAGGCCAACCTCGGCTATACCCGCATCACCGCGCCCATCGACGGCACCGTGGTCGCGGTGGTCGCCGAAGAAGGTCGGACGGTCAATGCCAACCAGTCGGCGCCGACCATCGTCAAGCTGGCGCGGCTGGACCTGGTCACGGTAAATGCCGAGATCTCCGAAGCCGACGTGGTCAAGGTCAAACCCGGCATGCCGGTGTACTTCACCATCCTCGGCAACCCGGACCACAAGTACCAGGCCACGCTGCGCACGGTGAACCCAGCGCCGGCCTCGATCAGCACCGACAGCACCAGCTCCAGCAGCTCTTCCTCGTCCAGCTCCAGCACCGCCGTGTACTACAACGCGCTGTTCGACGTCGAGAACCCGGACGGCACGCTGCGCATCGACATGACCGCGCAGGTCTCGGTGATGCTGGCTCAGGCCAAGGACGCGCTGTTGATTCCCACCGTCGCGCTTGGCCCCAAGGTGCCGGAAGGCGGCCGTGGCCCCCGCGCGAATGCCGCCAATGGCGAGCAGCGCGCCGCCCGCAGCAAGCAGGAAGGCCAGCGCCAGCAACGTCGCCAGCCGGATGCCGCCGCCCTGGCCAAGAGCAACAGCTACGTGGTCCGCGTGGTCAACAAGGACGGCCAGCCGGAGCCGCGTACGATCAAGGTCGGCCTCAACAACGGCTCCAACGTCGAAGTATTGGAAGGCCTGAAGGAAGGCGAGCTGGTCGTGGTCGGCGAAGTCACCGCCGGCGAGAAAACCAGCAGCAGCAACCAGCGCGGCCCGATGGGCCCGATGATGGGTGGCCCGCGCCGATGAGCCAGCCGCTGCTGCAACTGCGCGACCTGCGTCGCGAGTTCCCCGCCGGCGAGGACACCATCGCCGTGCTCAAGGACGTCAACCTCGACATCCATGCCGGCGAGATGGTCGCTATCGTTGGCCAGTCCGGTTCGGGCAAGTCGACCTTGATGAACATCCTCGGTTGCCTGGACCGCCCCACCGTGGGCTCCTACAAAGTGGCTGGACGCGAAACCGGCCGCATGCAACCGGACGAACTGGCCGAACTGCGCCGCGAACACTTTGGCTTCATCTTCCAGCGCTATCACCTGCTGGGCGATCTGGATGCGCGCGGCAACGTGGAAGTACCGGCGATCTATGCCGGCACCCCGCACGAGGCACGCCGCGAACGAGCCGAAGCCTTGCTGAAGCGGCTGGGCCTGAGCGACCGCATGGGCCACAAGCCGGGCCAGCTGTCCGGCGGCCAGCAGCAGCGCGTCTCCATCGCGCGTGCGCTGATGAACGGTGGCGAGGTGATCCTGGCCGACGAACCCACCGGCGCGCTGGACAGTGCCTCGGGCGAGGAAGTGATGAACATCCTCGGCGAGCTGCATGCCGAAGGCCAGACCATCATCATCGTCACCCACGACATGCACGTGGCCGAGCACGCCCAGCGCATCATCGAGATCCACGACGGCGTAATCGTCGCCGACCGCCGCAACGACAAAGTACCGGCACTGAAGGCGCAGCAACGGCCTGAACCCGTTCGCACTGGAGGCAGTGCCTTCCAGGCCGCACGTGATCGCTTTGTCGAAGCCTTCCGCATGGCCCTGCTGGCAATGAACGCGCACCGCCTGCGCACCTTCCTGACCATGCTCGGCATCATTATTGGTATTGCCTCGGTGGTGTCGGTGGTGGCAATGGGCAACGGCTCGCAGCAGCAGATCCTGCAGAACATCTCCTCGCTGGGCACCAATACCATCGATGTATATCCGGGCCGCGGCTTCGGCGACATGCGCTCCGGCCGCGTGCAGACACTGAAGAGCAGCGATGCCGAGGCATTGGCCACGCAGAGTTACATCGACAGCGTCACCCCCAGCGTGTCCAGCTCGGTGACTGCACGTGTAGGCAACAAGGCTGCCTCGGCACAGGTTGCGGGCATCGGTGACCAGTACTTCCGGGTCAAGGGCATGACCTTGATCAGCGGTCGCTACTTCGACGAAAGCGAAGTAAAGGGCTTGGCGCAGGTGGTAGTGATCGACGAGAACACCCGCAGCCAGCTGTTCGGCAGCGATGATCCGCTCGGCAAGGTGGTGCTGCTGGGCAATGTACCGGCACGCGTGATCGGCGTAGCCAAACGCCAGTCGATGGGCTTTGGTGGCAGCACCAATCTCAGCGTCTGGGTGCCGTACTCCACGGTGATGGCGCGCATGCTGGGGCAGACCTACCTGAGCGGCATCACTCTTCGGATCAAGGACGACACGCCAATGGATGCCGCGCAATCGGCGATTACCAAGCTGTTGACCCTGCGCCACGGCACCGAGGACTTCTTCCTCAGCAACACCGCCGAAATCCGCGAGACCATCGAGTCCACCACCAAGACCATGACGCTGCTGATCGGTGCGATCGCCGCGATCGCACTGGTGGTCGGCGGCATCGGCGTGATGAACATCATGCTGGTATCGGTGACCGAGCGTACCCGCGAAATCGGTGTGCGCATGGCCGTGGGTGCGCGGCAAAGCGATATCCGCCAGCAGTTCCTGATCGAGGCTGTGTTGGTCTGCCTGCTCGGTGGCGTGCTTGGCATCGCGCTGGCACTCTCCATCGGCTGGGCCTTCCAGACCTTTGGTGCCAGCTTCACCCTGCTGTTCTCCACCGGCTCGATCGTTGCCGCCTTCGCCTGCTCGACCCTGATCGGCGTAGCGTTCGGTTTCCTGCCAGCCCGCAACGCCGCCCAGCTCGACCCGGTCGAGGCCTTGGCCCGCGAATGAAGATGACCATGAAAGCACTCCGTCCCCTGCTGCTCTCTGCCGCCCTGACCGCTGCCTTGGCCGGCTGCGCCACCACGCCCAGCGCCGACCCTGCCGCCGACCTGCGCGTAGCCAACGTCTATGGACGCGGCGACGCTGCTGCCAATGAGCCGGTTCAGGCCGTCGAGCACGAAGTGACCGCACCGGTTGCCGATGTGCATGCCGATGCCTGGTGGCAGGGCTTCGCCGATCCGAACCTGGACCAGCTGATCGAGCGCGTACTGGCCAGCAACACCGACATGGCCTCGGCCGGTTTGAAGCTGGAACGTGCCCGCGCCCAGGCCGGACTTGCCTCTGCCGATCTGTGGCCACAAGCCAGCGGCTCGGTCAGCGCCAGCGGCAGCCGCAGTACCGACAGCGGCGATGACTGGTCGCGCAACCACAGCGCCAGCGTGTCGCTGGGCTGGGAGCTGGACCTGTGGGGCAAGCTGCGCGGCCAGCGCGATATCGCCCAGTGGGAAGCGCAGGCCACCGCGCAGGACCTGCAGAGCACGGCGCTGAGCCTGGTCGGCCAGAGCACCGAGCTGTATTGGCAACTGGGTTACCTCAACCAGGCGATTGCGACCGGCCAAGCCAATCTTGAACGCCTGCAGCGCACTGCTTCATTGGTGCAGACCCAGTTCGATGCCGGCGGCGTATCGCGGTTGGAAGTGCGCCAGGCGCAGCAGAACATCGAGAGTCAGAAGGCTGCGCAATCGCAGCTGGAACAGCAACGGGTGGAAACCCGCAATTCCTTGACCGTACTGCTGGACGGCCAACCGTGGCCGCTGGCGAACGAGCCGCAGAACCTTGATGTCGCGCAGAGCCCGGCCCTGGTCGAAGGCATGCCTGCCGAGTTGCTGGCGCGCCGGCCGGACCTGCGTGCCGCCGAGCTGCGCCTGCGGCAGTCACTGAAGAGCATCAAGGTGACGGCGACCAGCTATTACCCCAGCCTGAGCCTGAGCGGTTCGGTAGGCAGCTCCAGCAGTTCGCTAGGGGATGTGCTGACCAATCCGGTAGCGACGCTGGGTGCCGGCCTGAGCCTGCCGTTCCTGAAATTCCGGCAGATGCAGCTGGATATCAAGTCGGCCGATCTTTCCTACCAGATCGCCGCCAATGATTTCCGGCGCTCGCTGTATACCGCGCTGTCGGAAGTGGACAACGCCTTGTCAGCGCGCACCCGCCTGGCTGAGCAGGTCGCAGCGGCGCAGGCTTCGTATGACGAAGCGGTGGAGATCGCGCGCTTGTACGAGGTGCGCTATCGCGCCGGTGCCACCGACCTGCGCACCTGGCTGGAGGCGGAGCAGACCCGCCGCAACGCTGAGTTGTCGCTGGCACAGACCAAGCGCAGCCAGCTGGTCAATGATGTGACGTTGTACAAGGCGCTGGGTGGTGGGGCCCAAAAGCCGCAATGAAGTCCGCTTAAGCCCCTCTCCCGTTCACGGGAGAGGGGTTGGGGTGAGGGGAAGCTTCTAGCGAGAGAATGTTGAGCAGCGCGCACTCCTGCTTTGCGCGTTACCCGTTTTTCGGGGAAGGCCCCCCCCCATAGCGGAGGAAACAGCGTCAAGCAACCTCAAAAGCCCCCCTCATCCGACGCTTCGCGCCACCTTCTCCCGCTCGCGGGAGAAGGGATTTCGACAGGCATCTCTGCGGTCTGTAGCACTCCAAGCACCCTACTGCCCCGGCGCGTTCACCCCATGCCGCTGCAAAACCTCCTGCACCTTATCCAGCGGAATCGCCTCCACCGTCTGCCCATTACCACTCACCGTGGTCGCCATGAACAAAGCGTTGTAGACCGACTCTTCCACCGCATCCACGCTGGCCTGGAACACCGCACTCATCTGCTCGTTGGCTAGTTCGGTGGTCTGCAACTGCGCCGCATCGAACCCGCGCCGCACCGATTCGGCCGTTGAAAACGCCAGCACATAGTCGCCGCTGCCGTTGGATGCCGAACTACCCGTCCGCCCCAACCCCATCATCCCGCGCGAGGCCAAGCGCCGCAGGTTGCGATCCGACAAGGGCGCGTCGGTCGCCACCACGATGATCACCGAGCCATCGCCGCGATCATCGGCAAGCCCGCGCACATTGCCCTGCGCAGCCACCGCATTCTGGAATGCATAGCGATCAAGCTCGCGTCCAACCGGCGCCCCCTCAACCTGCAACACGCCACCGAAATTGGCCTGCACCAACACGCCCACGGTCCAGCCGCCAAGACTCTCGGGCAGCTTGCGCGAAGAGGTGCCAATACCGCCCTTCCAGCCAAATGCCACCGTGCCGGTGCCGGCACCGACACTGCCTTCCTGCACCGGCCCGCCCTTCGCGCTCTCCAATGCCCGGCGCACCGCGTCCGCGGTAACTGGCCGTGCGCGGATGTCATTGAGGCCGCCATCGTTGGTTTCGCCAACAACCACGTTCAACGAGCGCACCTGCTGCATGTCCGGCTGCGCCAGCATCCACTCGGCCATCGCATCAGCCGCCTTCCACACGCATAGCGTGCAGGTCAGCAGGATCGGGGTTTCCAGTTCGCCCAGTTCGTTGACCTGGGTGCTGCCAACAAATTTGCCGAAGCCGTTGCCAACATGCAGCGCCGCCGGCACCCGTGAGCGGTAGGCATTGCCGGGATGCGGCAGGATCGCGGTAACGCCGGTGCGTACCGTGTTACCGGTACTCAGCGTCACCTGGCCAACGCGCACGCCGGCCACGTCGGTGATCGCGTTGTTGCTGCCGGGGCTGAAGATGCCGGGCGCGACGCCCAGCTCACGCGCGCGTTGGCGCGGTGCGTCCTGCGCAGCGGCGCCCAGGACGCAAAGCCCCGCCAGCGCCACAGTCAATCGGAGGAAAAGACGATGCGGCGTGCGGGGCATGGTGTTCCTTACAGGCGTTGGCGGACTGCCTCGAACAATGCCACACCCGTCGCCACGGATACATTGAGGCTCTCGACGTCGCCCGGCATCGGGATGCGCACCAGCTGGTCGCAGGTTTCGCGGGTCAGGCGGCGCATGCCGTCGGCTTCGCCGCCCATCACCAGCGCCACGTTGCCGCGCAGGTCGAGCTTGTGAATGGTGGTTTCCGATTCACCGGCCAACCCGTACACCCACACGCCCAGCTTCTGCATGTCCTTGATGCAACGGACCAGATTGGTCACCGACACCACCGGAATGCTGTCCGCCGCACCGGCGCTGACCTTGCGCACGGTCGCATTGACCGGAGCGCTCTTGTCCTTGGGGATCACCACCGCGGTGACGCCAGCGGCGGCGGCACTGCGCAGGCAGGCGCCCAGGTTGTGCGGGTCCTGCACCTCGTCCAGCACCAGCACCAACGCCTTGCCTTCGGCCGCTTCGATCAGGCCCTTCAGTTCGTTCTCGTCCCACAGCTTGGGCGCGGCATAGCGCGCGACCACGCCCTGGTGGCGGACCTGGCCGGCCACGCCTCCCAGCGCCTGGGCGTTGACCTTGCGCACGTCGATGCCCTTGCGCAGGGCTTCTTCCTCGATTTCAACCAGGCGCGGGTTCTTGGCGCCGGCCTCGATCAGGACCTCGCGGACGTTTTCGGGGTCTTTCTCGATCGACGAAGCAACGGCATTGACGCCGACGATCCACTGGTTCTGCTTGCTCATGGGCGTCACATGGGGACTTCTGGGGGTGGCAATGGTAGGCCGATTCGGCCCGGCCCGCAGCTGCCACCGGCCTGCGGGGTGCGGGAAAGGCGGCCATCGCTGCTGCGAGGGCCACTCCCGGCATCAATACTTCTGCTTGGTGCGCTTGGCTGGCTTGCCGCGTTCGGGCAGCGGCGGCAGGCCTTCCTCCAACGGCTCGCCATCCAGCTTCTCGACCAGCCGGAAGTCGATCTTGCGCTCTTCCATGCTGGCCTTGAGCACCAGGATGCGGACCCGGTCACCGAGCCGGAACTCGTTGCCACGACGGTCGCCGCTCAGCGTCTTGCGGATCGGGTCGAACTGGTAATAGTCGTGCGGCAGCTGGGTCACGTGGACCAGGCCATTGACCTTGGACTCGTCCAGCTCGACGAACAGGCCGAAGCTGGTCACGCCGCTGATCACGCCATCGAACTGGCTGCCGACGTGCTTTTCCATCCATGCGGCACGGAAACGCTCGTCGACCTCACGCTCGGCCTCATCGGCACGGCGCTCACGCTCGGAACACTGCAGCGACAAGGCCGCCATTTCGCGCGGGGTATAGGTGTACTTGTCGAGTGGACCGCCGCTCAGCGCGTACTTGATGGCACGGTGCACCAGCAGGTCGGGGTAGCGACGGATCGGCGAGGTGAAGTGCGCGTAGGCCTCCAGCGCCAGGCCGAAGTGGCCGTTGTTGTCCGGCGAATACACCGCAAGCGACTGGCTGCGCAGCAACACCGACTCCAGCAGCGCCGCATCCGGGCGCTCGCGCACCTTCTTCAGCAGCTTGGTGTAATCACCCGGCTGCACCTTGCTCCACGGCGGCAGACTCAGCTTGAACTCCTTGAGGAACTCCAGCAGGTCGGCGAACTTGGATTCCGGTGGCCGCTCATGCACGCGGAACGGCGCAGGCACATGCTTGGACAGCAGGTAGCGCGCGGCCTCCACGTTGGCAGCGATCATGCATTCCTCGATCAGCTTGTGGGCGTCGTTGCGCACCATCATGCCGGCCTGGGTGACCTCGCCACGGTTGTCCAGCACGAAGCGCACTTCCGAGGATTCAAACTCGATGGCGCCGCGACGCTCGCGCGCCTTGGACAGGATGCGATAGAGCTGGTGCAGGTTCTGGATCTGCGGCAGCAGCGGGCCGATGAAGGCCTTGGCATCTGCATCGTCCTCGCCCACCGCCGCCCACACCTGCGTGTAGGTCAGGCGTGCGTGTGAGTTCATCACCGCTTCGTAGAACTTGGACTCGCTGACCTGGCCATCGCGCCCGATCTGCATGTCGCAGACGAAGCACATGCGGTCTTCCTTCGGCCGCAGCGAGCAGATGCCGTTGGACAGCGTCTCCGGCAACATCGGCACCACGAAACCGGGGAAGTACACCGAGGTCGCACGGCGCTGTGCCTCGTCATCCAGCGGCGTGCCGGGACGCACGTAGTTGGAGACATCGGCGATGGCGACCACCAGGCGGAAACCGTCGCGGTTCGGCTCGCAATAGACCGCATCATCGAAGTCCTTGGCGTCCTCGCCATCGATGGTGACCAGCGGCATCGAACGCAGGTCCACGCGCTTGCCGATCATCGAGGCTTCTACCGTCAACGGCACGGCTGTGGCTTCGTCCAGCACCTCCGGGGGGAACTCGTAGGGCAGCTCATGGCCGTGGATGGCGGTTTCCACCACTAGCGACGGGGTCAGCTTGTCGCCGAGCACGGCAATGATCTTGCCGATCGGCGGACGCCGCGAATCCGGCGCATGGGTCAGTTCGCAGACCACCAGCTGCCCGTCCTTGGCACCTCCAGTGAGGTCGCCCGGGATCTGGATGTTGCGCTGGATGCGCTTGTCGTCCGGCACCACGTAGCTGATGCCAGCCTCGATGCTGAAATGCCCGATCAGGCGGTTGACGCCACGTTCCAGCACGCGGGCGATGGCGCCTTCGCGGCGGCCACGGCGATCGATGCCGGTGACGTTGGCCAAGGCACGGTCACCGTGCATGACCTTGCGCATTTCATACGGCGACAGGAACAGGTCGTCACCGCCCTCGTCCGGGCGCAGGAAGCCGAAGCCTTCCGGGTTGGCGATGACCACGCCAGGGATCAGGCTCAACTGGCTGACCGGTGCGAAGCCGCCGCGACGGTTCTGCACCAACTGGCCGTCGCGCACCATCGCACCAAGGCGTTTGGACAGCGCGTCGGCACGATCGGGCTCGGTCAGGCCCAGCGCGGCACCGATTTCCTCGGCGTTCTGCGGGCCCTCGCAGCGGTCCAGCAACTGCAGGATGGCCTCGCGGCTGGCAATCGGTTGCGCGTAGCGCTCAGCTTCGCGCGATGCATACGGATCATCGAACGCAGCAGCCGGCGGACCGGACTTGCGACGGCCGCGCACGAAGCTCTGCGGCGCGGCATCGTCATTGAATTTGCGTTTGCCAGGCTTGGCCGCGCCGGAGCGCGCCGGGCCAGCCTTGCCGGGCTTTGCGCCGGCAGACTTCGAGCCGCTGGGCTTCGCTGGTGCGGTCAGACTCTCCGGCATCCATGGCGGCAGCTTGGCGGTTTTTGCTTTGGGGGCTTTGCCCGGCGCCTTGCCCGGCTTGCTGCCGGTGGCGGACTTGCGGGCCTTATCGGCCCCAGTGGTCTTTTTGTTTTTCATCAGCCTCCATGGTACATGGACCAAGGTGTACAGGGTGCGCACAGCATCACTGCGGATGTTTGTGAAAAAACGTTGACAAAGATCCACATCCTCTGCAAACTGCGCGGCCTGAAGTGCCCAGGTGGCGGAATTGGTAGACGCACTAGCTTCAGGTGCTAGCGGGGGCAACTCCGTGGAGGTTCGAGTCCTCTCCTGGGCACCATGACTCAAACGAAACAACCCGCGAAAGCGGGTTTTTTTGTGCCCGCAGTTTTTATCTGTAGTGCCGAGCCATGCTCGGCAGAGGCCTTACCGATAATCCCAACCTGTAGTGCCGAGCCATGCTCGGCAGAGGTTCTGCCGGTGATGCCCCATTGCCGAGCATGGCTCGGCACTGCACAAAACGAAGCCCGCAATCTTTCGGATTGCGGGCTTCGCTGTAGCGTCATTGCTGTCGGCTTCGGGGCTTACGCCGCTCCTACAAACTGCATCAATGCCCGCCTGCCGATGCTGCACCACCACCTGCACCAAACGGCGGCTTGGCCAGCCACACCAGGCCGATGATCAGCAGGAACACCCAGCCCAGCAGCAGGAAGATGTCGTTGAAGCCCATCTGCGACGCCTGATGGTTGATCATCTCGTTGAGCACCGCCGCACCATGCTGCAGATCGCCCTGCCCCATCGCAGTTACCTGCTGATGCATGCCCGGGTCGTACAGGGACACATGTTCGGTCAGGTCAGCGTGATGCTGCTGGGTGCGACGCGCCCACAACCAGGTGGTCAACGATGCCGCGAAACTGCCACCCAGGGTTCGCAGGAAGGTCGCCAGGCCTGAGCCGGCAGCGATCTCACGGCCATCAAGATCGGACAGCAGGATCTGCAGCACCGGCATGAAGAACAATGCCAAACCAACACCCATCAACAGCTGCACGCCAGCAACATGCTCGAAGTTGACCTGCAGGTTGAAGCCCGAGCGCAGGAAGCTGGTCATCGACAACACGAAGAACGCAATCGTCGCCAGATAGCGCATGTCGACCTTGTGGCCGAACTTACCCAACAACGGCGCCACCAGGATAGGCAGGATGCCCAATGGTGCTGTGGCCAGACCCGCCCAGATCGCGGTATAGCCCATGTCGCGCTGCAACCACTGCGGGATCATCAAGGCGACCGAGAAGAACGCGGCATAGCCGACGATCATCGCCAAGGTGCCAGCACGGAAGTTGCGATGCCGCAGCAGCTTCAGGTCGACGATGGGGTCCTTGTCGGTCAGCTCCCAGATCACGAACACCGCCAACATCACCGCAGCGATGCAGGTGAGCACCACGATCTTGGTCGAACTGAACCAGTCTTCCTCGTTGCCCAGGTCCAGCATCACCTGCAAACAGCCGACACCGATCACCAGGGTGACCAGACCGACGTAATCCATCTTCGGCCGTTCGGTGGTTTCAACGCGATGACGTAGCTGGCTACCGACAACCGCCGCAGCGATGACACCCAGTGGCACGTTGATCAGGAAGATCCATTCCCAGCTGTAGTTGTCGGTGATCCAGCCACCGAGGATGGGACCAGCAATAGGCGCCACCACGGTGATCATTGCCAGCAAGGCCAGCGCCTGCCCGCGTTTCTCGCGCGGATAGATCGACACCAGCAACGACTGGGTGATCGGGTACATCGGCCCGGCCACGAAGCCCTGCAGCGCGCGCGACACCACCAGCATGCCCATGCTCTGGGCGATGCCGCACAAAAGCGAGGCGATCGAGAACGCGATCGTCGCCCACATGAACAACTTGACCTCACCGAAACGGCGGCTCAACCAACCGGTCAGCGGCAAGGCAATCGCAGTGCTGACCGCGAACGAGGTGATGACCCAGGTTGCCTGCTGTGAACTGGCGCCGAGGTTGCCGGCAATCGTCGGCAACGAAACGTTGGCGATGGTGGTATCCAGCACCTGCATGAACGAAGCCAGGGCCAGGCCCGCCGTGCACAGGGCTACATTGACGGGCGCTGCACCGGCCGCAGGCGCGGCGGGTGCGGCAGGAGCTTGAGCGGACATGGCGACCTCAGCTGGCGCGCGCGGACGACGGCAGGTTGTCCTGGATGATGCGGTGGATCAGTTCGTCGGCATCGTGCAGCTGCTTGGCGTAGATCTGCGTGCCGTACACCATGCCCTTGGCCGCTTCTGCCGGTAGCACCGCGCCCTTCTGGTCGTGCAGGTTGACCTCGGCCTTCATCGACAGACCCAGGCGCAGCGGATGCTCGGCCAACTGCTTGGCATCGATGGCCACGCGCACCGGCACACGCTGCACGATCTTGATCCAGTTGCCGCTGGCGTTCTGCGCCGGCAGCAGCGAGAACACCGAGCCGGTGCCCAGGCCGAGATTGGTGATATGGCCCCTGTAGGTCACGTCACCACCGTACAGGTCCGAGCGCAGTTCCACTTCCTGGCCCAGGCGCATATGCCGCAGCTGGGTTTCCTTGAAGTTGGCATCCACCCACATCTGCTCGGCCGGCACCACCGCCATCAAGGCCGCACCCGGCTGCACGCGCTGGCCAACCTGCACCGAACGACGCGCGACATAACCGGTGACCGGCGCAACGATGCCGGCGCGGGCGTTGTTGAGATAGGCCTGCCGCAGCTGCGCCGCGGCCGCCTGCACGTCCGGCTGGGTAGCGATGACGGTGTCGTCGATCAGCGCGCGGCTGCGCTCGACGGTTTCACGCGAACCGGCAACTGCGGCTTCGGCAGCGGCCAGCTCGTCACGGGCGTGGGCCAGTTCTTCATTGGAAATGGCACCGCTGGCTGCAAGGTCACGACGACGGGCGAAGTCTTCGCGAGCACGCTTCACCGACACCATCCGCGCGTTCAATTCTGCCTGCGCACCTTCGGCGCTGCGGTACAGGCCGCGCACCTGGCGCACGGTGGTGGCCAGGTTGGCCTGCGCCTGCTGCATCGCCACTTCGGTATCGGCCGGATCCAGCTGCACCAGCAGCTGACCCTGCTCCACCTTCATGCCGTCATCGGCGGCGATGGACACGACGGTACCGGCAATCTGCGGGGTGATCTGCACCTGGTTGCCGCCGACATAAGCGTCGTCGGTTTCCTCGGCCCAGCGGCCCAGGAAGTAGTACCACGCGGCAAACGCCGCCAGCAGGATCAGGATGACGAACAACAGGCCGCGCAGCAGCTTGCCGCGACGGCTGGGAGCGGCGACTGCCGCTTCGGGGGAGGAGGTCTGGTTCATGGGGGGAGGCGTCTCAGGAATTCGAGTTGGCGGTAACGGCGGCAGGTTCCGCACTGGTATCGGGCTGGAAGCCCCCTCCCAATGCCACACTCAGGCGCACCGAGGACAGCAGCCGTTGCGACTGCAGATTGCTCAGCTGCTGCTGGCTGCGCAGCAACTGGTCCTGCGTACTGAGCACGTCCAGGTAATTGCCGATGCCGGCGCGGTAGCGTTGTTGGGCCAGGTCATGGGCCGCCTGCGCGGTGGTCTGCGCCTGCTGCTGGGCCTGCACCTGCTCGGTCAGCGAACGCAGCGCGACGACCTGGTCGGCCACATCACGCAGCGACTCGACCACGGAGTGGTTGTAGTTGGCCACCGCGAGGTCGTAATCGGCATCGCTGCCGGCCAAGCCGGCACGCAGGCGACCACCATCGAAGATCGGCAGGCTGAGTGCCGGTGCCAACACACCGAAGGTGGAGCCGCCCTGCAGCAGGCTGTCCAGGTTCTTCGACACCACGCCGCCCAGTGCGGTCAGGTTGAGGCTGGGATAGAAGCGGGTTTTGGCGGCCTTGATCTGCTTGTCTGCCGCTTCCACCCGCCAGCGCGCAGCGACGACGTCCGGACGACGCCCCAGCAGTTCGCTGGGCAGCACGCTTGGCAGCTGCAGGGCCAGCGGATTCAATTCGGCGGGGACAACAATATCCAGTCCGCGATCCGGGCCCTGCCCCAGCAGCGCCGCCAAGGCGTTGCGGGCGGAATCGATCTGCTGTTGCGCGGCCAGCTGTTGCTGGCGCGCCAACGGCAGTCGTGCCTGCGCCTGGGTTACCTGCAGGTTGCCGTCGATACCGGCGCGACGGCGCTGGTTGGTGAGCTCAAGCGTCTTTTCGGCGCGCGCCAGTTCGTCATTGGCAACCCGCTGTAGCTGTCCGGCATGGGCCAGCTGCACATAGGTCTGGACGATGGCGGCCGACAGATCCAGCCGCGCCGCCTGTGCGTCCACCGTCGAGGCATGGACGCTGTCCACTGCTGCTTCCCAGCTCGCGCGCTTGCCGCCCCACAGGTCGACGCCGTAGCTGAAGTTGGCTACCGCCTGCACGCTGCCCATGTAATCGCCGCCGAGATCTCCGGCCATCGATTCCGGCAAGGTCAGCCCGGTATAGCCGGGCGCCAGCGACACGTTGGGCTTGCGCTCGGCATTGGCACCGGACGCCTGTGCCTGTGCCTGCCGGAGGCGCGCATCGGCCGCTTCCAGGGAAGGATTGCTGCGCAAGCCTTCAGCCACCAGCACATCCAACTGCGGGTCGCCGAGCGCCCGCCACCAATCAGCGGCCGGAAAACCGGCGGCACTGAGCGGCGCTGTGGCCAGACTGCGCCCGGTCTTCAGACTATCGACGTCCAGCAGATGGCCCTGCGGCTGCAGGCCACGGCTGCTGGCACAGGCACCAAGTGCCAACACCAAAGCGCCGAGCAACAGCGGGCGCGCGTAGTTCAATGGAGAAGTGTTCATGGGGGAGAAAGGGTGTCCCGTACCCGGGCCAACAGGGAAAACAATTGGTCACGTTCGGCATCACTCAGGTCACCCAGGGCCAGATCAATGATCCGGTCACCGCGTACCTTGAGCTGTTGCCATAGTGCGTGGCCTTCGTCGGTCACTACGATCTGCAAGGCTCTTCTGTCCACCGCATGCGGCTCGCGCCGCACCGCACCCAGCGCCTCCAGCCGATCCAGCAGCCGGGTCACCGCGCTGGGCACCTGGTTGATGGCCTGGCCGAGCTCGGCCCCGGTACATGGCGCCATCTGCGAGAGCACTTTCAGCCCCACGTAATGGGTGAAGCCAATGCCCAGGCCTTCCTCGGCCATGGTCGCGTCGAGCTGGCGCACCAGCCCGTCACCCACCTGGCGCAACAGCAGGCCGAAGCTTGGGGGTACAGAAGAGGGTTCAGTCATGGGGCGGCATTTTATTTCCAGATGGAAATATATTCCATGGAATATTTCCACCAAGAAATGAATTCACCGTTACACATATGTAGTGAATCGATGACACTTACCTCACCCGGACTGCCGCCGCCCTTGGCATCGCCGCCGCCATCCGGATAATCGTCGGATCAGGCAGCCGGCGGTCCCCGCCTTGGCTCCGCACAACAGGTAGCACCCACCCGCAATGACTGAGTCTGCACGCCCCGCTTACCATGGCTTCGAACAGCAGCCACTGCGCGAATACGCTGAACGCGCCTATCTTGATTACTCCATGTACGTGGTACTGGACCGCGCCCTGCCGTTCATCGGCGACGGGCTCAAGCCGGTGCAGCGCCGCATCATCTATTCGATGAGCGAACTGGGCCTGGGTGCCGCATCCAAGCCCAAGAAGTCCGCCCGCACCGTCGGTGACGTCATCGGTAAGTACCACCCGCACGGCGACAGCGCCTGTTACGAGGCACTGGTGCTGATGGCCCAGCCGTTCTCGTTCCGCTACCCGCTGATCGACGGCCAAGGCAACTTCGGCTCCAGCGACGACCCCAAGTCGTTCGCGGCCATGCGTTACACCGAATCAAAGCTGACCCCGATCGCCGAGGTGCTGCTGGGCGAACTGGGCCAGGGCACCACCGACTGGTCGCCGAATTTCGACGGCACCCTGGAAGAGCCGAGCTGGCTACCGGCACGCCTGCCGCACCTGCTGCTCAACGGCACCACCGGCATCGCCGTGGGCATGGCCACCGACGTCCCGCCGCACAATCTCAATGAGATCGTCAGCGCGCTGGTGCGCCTGATCGACGAGCCGGATGCCACCGTCGCCGAGCTCTGCGAGCACGTGAAGGGCCCGGATTACCCGACCACCGCCGAGATCATCACTTCGCCGTCGGACCTGCGGAACATCTACGAAACCGGTAACGGCAGCGTGCGTGCGCGCGCCACCTTCAAGAAGGAAGGCAGCAACATCGTCATCGATGCATTGCCGCACCAGGTCTCGCCGTCCAAGGTGATCGAGCAGATCGCCGCACAGATGCGCGCCAAGAAGCTGCCGTGGCTGGAAGACATCCGCGACGAATCCGACCACGCCAACCCGGTGCGCGTGGTCTTGATGCCGCGTTCCAACCGCGTCGACGCCGAGCAGCTGATGGGCCACCTGTTCGCCATCACCGACCTTGAGCGCAGCTACCGCGTCAACCTCAACGTCATCGGCTTGGACGGTCGTCCGCAGGTCAAGAACCTGAAGATGCTGCTCAGCGAGTGGCTGCGCTTCCGCCAGGACACGGTCACCCGCCGCCTCAACCATCGCCTGCAGAAGGTCGAGCGTCGCTTGCACCTGTTGGAAGGCTTGCTGGTTGCCTTCCTCAACCTGGACGAAGTGATCCGCATCATCCGCACCGAGGACGATGCCAAGGCCGCGCTGATCGCGCGCTTCGCACTGAGCGAAGACCAGGCCGAGTACATCCTGGAAACCAAGCTCAAACAGCTTGCGCGCCTGGAAGAAATGAAGATCCGCGGCGAGCAGGATGAGCTGGCCAAGGAGCGCGACAAGATCCTCTCGATCCTGCAGAGCAGCGCCAAGCTGAAGAAACTGGTCAAGGACGAACTGCTGGCCGACGCCAAGAAGTTCGGCGATGAACGCCGTTCGCCGCTGGTGCAGCGCGGTGCCGCCCAGGCCATCGACGAGACCGAGCTGGTGCCCAGCGAACCGATGACCGTGGTGCTATCGGAGAAGGGTTGGGTACGCGCAGCCAAGGGCCACGACGTCGACGGTTCGACCCTGAACTACCGTGACGGCGACAGCCTGCTGGCGGTGGCACGTACGCGCAGCACCCAGCAGGTGGCCTTCCTCGATACCGAGGGCCGCGCCTATTCCACGCCGGTGCATACCCTGCCCTCGGCGCGTGGCAATGGCGAACCGCTGACCGGCCGTTTCTCGCCGGCCTCGGGCAGCAGCTTCGTCACCGTGGCCAGCGGTGACAACAACACCCGCTTCGTGCTGGCATCCACGCACGGCTATGGCTTCGTCACCCGCTTCGAGAACCTCACCGGCCGCAACAAGGCCGGCAAGGCGATGCTCAACCTGTCCGCCGGTTCGGCGGTACTGACCCCGTCCCTGGTCACCAACCCGGAAACCGACCGCATCGTCGCGGTCACCAGCGCCGGCAACATGCTCGCCATCCCGGCCAGCGAGCTGCCGGAACTGGACAAGGGCAAGGGCAACAAGATCATCGAGATCCCCAAGGCCAAGCTCTCCACCGAGCGCGTGGTCGCGGTGGTCGCGGTTGGTCCGGGCAATACCCTGCAGGTGCGCAGCGGCCAGCGCACCATGAACCTGTCGTTCAAGGACCTGGAGACGTACCTGGGAACGCGGGCGACGCGCGGGCATCTGCTGCCGAGAGGCTGGCAGAAGGTCGAAGGGCTGGAAGTCCAGTAAACAGAGAAAGGCGCGCCCAGGGCCACACAGTTTTATTTTTTTTTTTTTTGGGGGGGGGGGGTACGCCGCCCCCCAAAAACAGCGAACCAACCGGCAACACACTCGCAATTGGAGACCCCCATGCAACCCGACTTCTGGCTGCAACGTTGGCAGAACGGTCAAATCGGCTTCCATCGCAACGAGGTGATGCCACTGCTGCAGAAGCACTGGCCCGAACTGCAACTCCCGGCAGGCAGCCGCATATTGGTGCCGCTGTGCGGCAAGACCCTGGACATGCACTGGCTGGCCGCGCAAGGTCACTGCGTCCTTGGGATTGAACTATCACCGATGGCCATCGAGCAGTTCTTCGCCGAAGCCGACATCACCCCGCAGCGCCACAGCAGCCAGTACGGCGAGCATTACAGCGCCGGACCGATTGAGATCATCTGTGGCGACGCTTTCGCGCTCGATGCAGAGTTGCTGGCAGACATAGCCGGCGTCTACGACCGCGCCGCCCTGATCGCCCTGCCGCCGCACCTGCGCCAGCATTACCGCGACACCTTGTACGGGCAGTTGCCGGTCGGCTGCCAAGGTGTGCTGATCACCCTTGAATACCCGCAGGATGAGAAGCAGGGCCCTCCGTTCTCGGTGGAGGAAGCCGAAGTGCAGCGCTTGTTCGCCAGCCCGTGGCAGGCCGGCCTGTTGGAACGCCGCGACATCCTCGATCAGCAGCCGGACTTCCGTGCCGACGGCGTGAGCACGCTCTCCACCGCCGTATACAGGCTGCAACGCCTGTAGTGCCGACCCATGGTCGGCAGGGGCGTTACCGATTAATTCAAATGCCGACCAGGGGTCGGCACTACGGATCAATGCGCCGGGGTGCCCTTGGCGTCCATCTTGCTCAGCTGGTACAGCTCAAGGCCAATGCGCTTGATCAGGCCCAGCTGCTTCTCCAGCCACCAGGCATGGTCTTCCTCGGTGTCACGCAGCTGCGCCAGCAGGATGTCGCGGCTGACGTAGTCACCCTGCGCTTCGCACAGCTTCACACCGGCGGCCAGATTGGCGCGCACCTGGTATTCCACCTGCAGATCCTTCTCCAGCATCTCCATCACGGTCACGCCCGGCTCGAAGGCGTGCGGACGCATGTCCGGGTTGCCGCCAAGGAACAGGATGCGACGCAGCAATGCATCGGCATGTTCGGTCTCTTCTTCCATCTCGTGACCGATGCGCTCGTACAGCGCCAGCAGGCCCTGATCCTCGTAACGACGGGAATGGATGAAGTACTGGTCGCGTGCAGCCAGTTCGCCGCGCAGCAGTTCCTTCAGGCACTCAATGACTTCGGGTTTGCCCTGCATGGGGGTGCTCCTGATGATTCGATGGTGCATAGGGTGCCCCATCTGAAAACCCAATGATCTAATCGGAATCACTTTCAGTTGCGATTCCCTCTCTTTCGGCTTCACAAGCTGTCTACAATCGCGGCAGAACCGCTACCGGGGGTAGGCCTGTGCTGCGTTGGCTGCTGCGTTCGCTTTGGGTTGTATTGGGGCTGTTGCTGGTACTGCTGCTGGTCATCTGGGGGCTACTGCGTGGCAGCTTGCCGCAGCTTGACGGGGAACTGGCCCTGCCGGGGCTGTCGGCGCCGGTCAGCATCCAGCGCGATGCGCTGGGGGTGCTCACCGTCGAGGCCGCCAACGAGACCGACATGGCCCGCGCCCTGGGCTATGTGCACGCGCAGGAACGCTTCTTCGAGATGGATCTGATGCGGCGCTCGGCCGCGGGGGAACTGTCCGAGCTGTTCGGCGCCAAGGCCTTGCCGCTGGACAAGCGCATGCGTGTGCACCGCTTGCGCGCCCACACCCAGCAGAACCTGGGTGCCGCCCTGGGCGACAAGCGCGGCGTCATCGAAGCCTACCGCGACGGCGTCAATGCCGGCCTGGCCGCGCTGCCGGTGCGGCCATGGCCTTATCTGCTGCTGCGCCAGCAGCCGCGACCGTGGGAGCTGGAGGACTCGGTACTGACCGGGCTGGCGATGTATGCCGACCTGCAGGACCCGACCAACTCCCGCGAACTGGCGATGGCGCGCATCCGCAGCGTCGTACCGCCTGCCCTGTACGCACTGCTTGCACACGACGGCAGCAGTTGGGATGCCCCCTTGTTCGGACCGCCCCGTGGCGATGCCGGCCTGCCGAACGCCGCAACCTTGGACCTGCGCGTTGCCGGCACCGCGCCACCTGCGCCGGTCGCCGCAGAGTCTGAGGTCTTAGGAAGCAATAACTTCGCGGTAGCAGGCGCCTTGACCGCCGACGGCCGCGCCATCATCGCCGACGACATGCACCTGGGCCTGCGTGCGCCGAATATCTGGTTCCGCGCACGCCTGCGCTATGCCGACCCGACCGCGCCGGAAGGCAAGGTCGATGTCGCCGGATTTACCCTGCCCGGCCTGCCCGCAGTCATCGTCGGCAGCAATACGCGGGTGGCGTGGGCCTTCACCAACAGCTATATCGACACCGCCGATTACACCACCCTGCCCGCCAATGCGCCGCTGCGCACCTTCAACGAGGCAATCGCCGTCGCCGGCGCCAGCCCGGAAATGCTGCTGGTGCGCGAAAGCAATTGGGGCCCGATCCTGCACGAGGAACCCGACGGGCAGCTGCTCGCTCTGCGCTGGGTGGGCCAGCAAGCTGGCGCGGTCCGTCTGGATTTCGCTGACATGGCCAAGGCCGCCGATCTGGATTCTGCCTTTGCAGTGGCCGATCGCTCAGGCATCCCTGCACAGAACCTGCTGGTCGCCGACCGCAGCGGCCGCATCGCCTGGCGCCTGATCGGCGCCAGACCTGCGCGCGACCCGGCCTGCCATGCCGATGCAGCGACACAGGCCAGCTGCCCGCCTTGGCCTATCCGCACCGACCAGGCACCGTCGCTGATTGACCCGCCCGATCACCGTCTGTGGACGGCCAATGGCCGCGTGCTAGATGGCGCCGCCCTGGCCGAAGCTGGCGACGGCGGTTATGACTTCGGTGCGCGCGCCAAGCAGATCCGCGACGGTCTGTTTGCCCACGAAAGCTTCAATGAAAGCGGCCTGCTGGCGATCCAGCTGGATGACCGTGCCCTGCTGATGGAACGCTGGTGGAAGCTGCTGCGGCAGACCATCGAACACAACAATGATCCTGCGCTCAAGCGACTGGAAGCCGCCAGCCGCCAATGGCAGGGCCGCGCATCCCCGGACTCGGTCAGCTATCGGATGGCACGCGGGTTCCGCGGCATCCTGATGGACAACATGGAAGGTGCGCTGTTGGCCCCCGCCAAGCAACAACTAGGGGAGCGCTACATAGCGCCAAAACTTGCGCAGTTCGAAGGCGTGCTATGGCCCTTGCTCAAGGAACGTCCACCGCATCTGCTGCCACCGCCTTATGAAAGCTGGGATGCCTTGCTCGCCGACAGCGCCCGCCAACTTGAGAAGGATCTGGCCGCACAGGGTCCGGATCTGGCGCAACGCAGTTGGGGCGAGCGCAACACCGCCGCGATCTGCCACCCCGTTTCGGCGGCGTTGCCGGGCCTGTTCAAGCGTTGGCTATGCATGCCGGCCCAGCCATTGGCTGGTGACGACAACATGCCGCGCGTGGTCGGCCCCAAGTTCGGTGCCTCCGAGCGCATGGTGGTGTCACCCGGCCACGAAGCCGACGGCATCGTGCACATGCCCGGCGGCCAGAGCGGCCATCCGCTATCACCGTTCTGGGGCGCAGGCCACGACGACTGGGTGGAAGGCCGACCAACTCCGTTTCTGCCAGGCAAGCCGACGCACAGCCTGAGCTTGACCCCAAGATAAAAACAGCGCCGCGCTTAGCCCGGCTGACATCTGAGTGTGGGAGCGGCGTCAGCCGCGAGGCTGGATTCACCGAAACCATCGACGCATATGCAATCTGATGGTGTCCCTGCTTCGCGGCTTGCGCCGCTCCCACAAACGGCGGGCCTGCGTGTGGTCACTACCGCCCAGCCAAACCCTACTTCAGCCGCACCGTCCACTCCACCTCGAGCTTGGCCTCGGCGTCGAACAGACGGCTGATCTGCACCCAGCTCGCGGCCGGATACTTGCCGTCGGCGAAGAAGGTCTTGCGATCGGGAATCGCCTTGATCAAGCCGTCAATGTCGGTGGTGAACACGGTTTCTTTCACCACCTGGCTGCTGTCGGCATCGAACTGCTGCAGGATCTTCGTCAGCTTGCCGTAACAATCACGCACTGCGGCCTGCATGTCCGCGCCCCTGCAAGGCACGCCTGAAACATGCAAGGTATCGCCATCGCGGACCACGCCGGTGTAGCCGATATCTGCCTCCCAGCCTCCCAGTTGATGCCGTTCCAGCGGCACCTCGCTCGCGGTCGCGACAATTGGACTACTCAACAACCCCAGCATCAACAACGGCAATACGCGCATCGGAAATCCTTTTGAATTGAGAGGAACAACACCAACGAAGCATGTCTACGAAAGCACTCAGCCCGCCCTGCCCTTGCCGCGCGCACTCCAGCTCAGCAAGGGGCCGGTCATCGCGGTGGTCACCAAGGCCATGATCACCAATACCGCGAACAGGCGGTCGCCCAGCAAGCCAAGTTCATAACCAAGATTCAGCACGATCAGCTCCATCAAGCCGCGGGTGTTCATCAACACCCCCAGGCGCAACGAGTCTTGAACCGGCATGCCCGCGGTACGCGCAGCGGCAAACGTGCCAAGCAACTTGCCGATGCTCGCCACCGCTATCACCAGCAGACACAGCCAAAGATCACTGACCTGCAAGGCATCAGCACGCAGGCGCAATCCGGTCATCGCGAAGAACAGCGGCAACAACAAAGTCACCGCCAGCGGCTCGACCTTGTTGATGATCATCTCGCGCAGCTGCGTATTGGAATTTGCGGCGACACCGGCGGCAAACGCACCGAACAGTGCGTGGATGCCCAAGGACTCGGTCAACAAGGCGCTGGCAAGGGTCAGCAACAGCATTCCCAGCAACCATGCCCCTTCGCGTCCGGCGGCAATCTGCTGCCGCGCAAACCATGGCCGCACCACGCCCAACATCAGCCCGATGAAAACCGTCACACAGGCCAGACTGAAGCCCGCAGCCCCCCATCCTGCTGCCTGCGTGGCCGCAACAATCAGTGCGAGCATGCACCAGGCCGTAGCGTCGCCCAGTGCCGCACAGGCAATCGCCGTCTGCCCCAAAGGACTGTTGGTCATGCCGCGATCAGCAAGAATGCGCAGCAGCACCGGGAAGGCGGTGATGCTAAGCGAGATACCGATGAATAGCGCAAACGAGGTGAAGCCGACGCCGGCCGGGCCGTGCGCCGGATACAACCAGATCGCCAGCAACACGCCACACAAGAAGGGCACTGCGATACCGGCGTGACTCACTGCAATCGCAAAGCGCCGGCGCCCTTGCAGCCGCCCCAGATCCAGCTCCGCGCCGGCGACCAGCAGGAACATCAACACGCCCAGCTGGCTGACCAGACCAAGCGGGCCCAGCGAACTTGCCGGAAACAGCGTGGCCTGCAGTTGCGGAAAAACGCTGCCAAACAGCAGCGGCCCCATCATCAAGCCGGCGGCCATCTCACCGATCACAGCCGGCTGGCCAAACCAGCGCAACAGCCGTCCGGCGCCCTTGGCCACCAGCAGCAATACCAGCAACTGCAGCAGGAACAGACCCAAGGGTGAGCTCGAATGCAGCGCCGCCGAGCCGACCTTGACGGCCTGTTGCACTGGTGCCGGCACGTCCATTCCGACGTAACGGGCCAATAGCAGCGCGGCCACCAGCGGCAATGCGGCCCAAAGCAGGTAGAGCCAGCCCCAATGCACCCGCGAGCCGGGGTGATGCGTTCCTGCGTCCATGATCTTCCCTTGCGTAAGCCGGCGATGATACGGCCCACGGCTGCACTGCGGCAGCTGCAAACGCACGGCCCGTAAGACTACGGGCCGTGCGTCATCACTCAGCCAGCCAGCGCCTGCTCATGCACACCAGCCACGGCGCGGCCGGACGGATCGGCCATGCTGGCGAAGCTGGCATCCCAGGCAATCGCCGCTGGTGACGAACAGGCAATCGACTTGCCGCCCGGCACGGTTTCCGATGCCGCATGGCTGGGGAAGAACTGCTCGAAGACGTGGCGATAGTAGTACGCCTCCTTGGTCTGCGGCGGGTTGTGCGGGAAGCGCTTGTCGGCGGCGGCCAGCACGCGGTCGCTGACCTGTGCTTCGGCATGCGCCTTCAGACCGTCGATCCAACCGTAGCCGACGCCGTCACTGAACTGCTCCTTCTGCCGCCACAGGATTTCCTTGGGCAGGTAACCCTCAAAGGCCTCTCGCAACACCGCCTTCTCGATGCGGCCGGCGGCCTTGTCGACCATCTTGTGGCGCGCATCCATCTTCATCGCCACATCAAGGAACTCGCGGTCCAGGAACGGCACGCGCGGCTCCACGCCCCAGGCCATCATCGACTTGTTCGCGCGCAGGCAGTCGTAGTTGTTCAGCGCATCGAGCTTGCGCACCAGCTCCTCGTGGAACTCACGCGCGTTCGGTGCCTTGTGGAAGTACAGGTAGCCGCCAAAGATCTCGTCACTGCCTTCGCCGGACAGCACCATCTTCACGCCCATTGCCTTGATCCGTCGCGCCAGCAGGAACATCGGCGTGGATGCACGGATGGTGGTGACGTCGTAAGTCTCGACGTGACGGATCACCTCCGGCACTGCATCGAGGCCTTCTTCGAAGGTGTACTCGAAGCCGTGGTGCACGGTGCCCAGCATTTCCGCCGCCACCTTGGCCGCGGCCAGGTCGGGCGAACCCTTCAGGCCAATGGCGAAGCTGTGCAGGCGCGGCCACCAGGCCTCGCTCTGACCGCCGTCTTCGATGCGATTGCGCGCATAGCGCGCCGCAACCGCGGCGACCAGCGAAGAATCCAGGCCACCGGACAGCAGCACGCCATACGGCACGTCGGTCATCAGTTGGCGGTGCACGGCGCGCTCGAAGGCCTCGCGCAGTTCGGTCAGCGATACATCCACACCTTCCACCGCCTCGTACTCGCGCCACGGACGTTCGTAGTACTTGCTCAGCGTATCGGTGCTGCTGTCATACCAGTGGCCGGGCGGGAACTGGGCCACGTCGGCGCAGGTATCCGCCAGCGACTTCATTTCCGAGGCAACGCAGAGTCGGCCCTGCTTGTCGTGACCCCAGTACAGCGGCACCACACCGATAGGATCGCGGGCGATGATCACGCGCTGCTTGGCACGGTCCCACAGCGCGAAGGCGAAGATGCCGTTGAGCCTGTTCAAGTAGGACGCTGGCGCGTCCTCACGGTACAGCGCGTTGATTACTTCGCAATCCGAGCCGGTCTGGAAGGCGTAAGGCTGGGTCAGTTCCTTCTTCAGCTCCTGGTGGTTGTAGATCTCACCGTTCACTGCCAGCGCCAGTTGACCGTCGTCGGACAACAGCGGCTGCGAGCCACCGGCGGGGTCGACGATGGCCAGCCTCTCGTGCACCAGGATGGCGCCGTCGTCCACGTAGACGCCGCTCCAGTCCGGGCCGCGATGCCGCTGGCGCTGGGATTGTTCAAGCGCCTGCCGACGCAGCGCCTGCAGGTCGTCACCGGATTGCAGGCCAAAAATGCCGAAGATGGAACACATGGGAAAGCTCCTGGGTTGTGTGGGGACAAACATTGGAAGCAACGGCTTGAAGACCTGCAGCCGCTCGGTGTTCCCGCCCGGCCACAAAAAAACCCGCATCGGCCGATGCGGGTTTTCTGGTGTCCTGAGCGTGTTGCCTGTTCTAGCTCTGGTCGCAGTCCCGCAGTGGCCGCGCACGATTATTCGCGCGCAGATTATTGCGGTTGTTATTGTTGACGGCGGTGGCCAGGAACGAGGACATGGCGCTGACCGTATCCCGCTTTCGGCGCCCGCGCAACTGTTGCTTTGGCAACCGATTCAGCGGCCGGGTCGGCGCGCTCCGCGATAATCCCCGCCCCGTTGCCTGGACCTGCTGGATGCCCCGTCCCACTCCCCGCGTGCTGCTGTACGCCCTGCCCCTGTTCATCCTGCTCGGTTGCGCGACAAGGCCCAGCACCCGCCCTGCCAGCGACACCGAGCGCAATGCGCTCTCCGCAGCCGCTGATGGCCAGTTCGATTCGGCCCTGCGGGTCGCCAGGATGTACCAGGCCTGGAACGACCCACGTGCACTGGATTGGTACGCGCGCGCAGCAGCGACAACACCGCGCACCCACCGCAGCACCGGCGCCGAGGAGCAATTGGGCAGGATCCTTGAGCGCGGCCGCCTGGACAGCAGTGACGAACCGCAGAAGCCGGAGGATGTGCGCTTCAAGCCATCGCCACGCAAGGCATTGCGCTGGTACCAGAGTGCCGCCTACCACGGCTCGCCGTATGCCATGTCCGATCTGGCACGTTGGTACGAACGCGAGGGCGACATGGCAGGCGCACTGCGCTGGCGCCTGCGCTCGGCGGTGTACATGCGTGAGTTGTACAAGCTGGACGCACTGCGCAAGGCAACCCATGCCTCAACCGAAGCTGCGCGCCTTGCCCCCGACCAGCCCTCCACCAATGCGACCATCGCCCGCATCCAGCGGCGTGCCGCACGCGGCGATGCCGAGGCCCAGGTCGATCTTGGCGCCTTGCACGAAGCGGGCATCGGCATGCCAACGGACATGCGCGAGGCACTGCGCTGGTATCAGCGCGCCGGCGAACAGGGCAATGTCTACGGCCAGTACTTCAGCGGCTTGGCGCTCGGTCGCGGCAGCAAAGGCCTGCCGAAAGATGAGACTGCAGCGGCGGCATGGTTCGCGCGCGCCCAGGCGCAGGAGTTCTATCTGGCCGAGGAGTCGTACTGGCGCCGGGCCATCGCGCCGCCGTTCTTCATCTTCGAATAGATCGAGCAGGTCTGTACACACAACGTCCGCCGCAACAAGACTGCATCAGCAGAGCGATGTCGCGCAGAATGACGCGCAAGCACCTGCAGAGTTGGACATGACGAACACTCCGGTTTTCCACGAAGAAACCATCGACCGCGCGCGCATGCAGCAGATCATCCGCGCGCACCCGCGTGCAGCGGTGTTCGAATCCTGCACGCTGGACGAGGGCGATTTCTCGCGCCTGGACATGGATGGCTACCAGTTCAAGCAGTGCTCCCTCACCAAAACAAATTGGCTGGCCGCATCACTGGAGGAAAGCCAGTGGCAGAAATGCCGCGGCAGCCACTGCGACTTCAGTTCCGCGCAGCTAAGTGATTCGCGCTTCGATCACTGCGACCTCAACAACAGCTTCTGGCGACGCGCCACGCTCTCGTCGGTACAGTTCAAGGACTGCAAGCTGACCGGTGCCCACCTGCAAGAAGTCAGCGGCTGGGCACTGGAGTTCCGCGACTGCCTGCTGGTCAGCGCCGACCTGCGCGGCATGTCATTCCGCAAAGCGCAGCTGGAAGGCATGGACTTCTCCGATGCCGACCTCTCAGGCTGCGATTTCCGCGATGCCGTTTTCAGTGGCGGCAGCCTGCGCAACACACAGACCCGCCTGACCCGCTTCGAAGGTGCCGACCTGCGCGATACCGATATCAGCGGGCTCAACCTGATGGATGCCAAGCACTTCAAGAAAGCAGTGATTTCGCAGCGGCAGGCAGCGGCGGCGCTGGCGGCATTTGGGTTGATCGTCGCCTAGGAAAACAGGTGCTTCGGATATGCGCCAATACGGGCTTCCCGCTGGCCCAGGTCATGCCCCTCCCGGTCACTCCGCATCGAGCGTTGCGATCTCAACCCGGTTCCGCCCCTCGTGCTTGCCGCGATAGAGCGCCAGGTCGGCACAGCGTACGAGCGCCATTGGGTCTTCCCCAGGCACCGGAGTGCAAACCGCCACCCCGACACTGATGGTCACCCGCTGACCTGCCGCACCGGTCACCAGTTCCACCGCACTGCGCAGACGCTCCCCAAGCGCCATCGCCATCTGCGCGCCGCAACCCGGCAGGATCAGCACGAATTCCTCGCCGCCATAGCGTGCGACCAGCTCTTCGGCACCGGTGACTTGCGCGTCCAGGGTCTGCGCAACGCGGCGCAACTGCAGGTCACCAATGTGATGCCCGTGGGTGTCGTTGAACTGTTTGAAGTGGTCTACGTCGATCATCATCACCGCCAGTGGCTCCTGTTGTTCGACGCAGCGCTGCCATGCCCGTGGCAAGGCCTTCTCCATCGCGTGGCGGTTGGCGATGCCAGTGAGTCCGTCGGTCACCGCCAGCGCAGAGAGCCTGGAATTGGCGCCTCGCAGCTCGGCCGTGCGCTCGTTGATCTTCTGCTCAAGCAGGCGGTTTTGAGCATTGATGGCACGCGTTCGTAGCCGCACCACCGCGACCACGAACAATAGACCCGCCACGCCAAAGCCCACCCGAACCCAGGGCCGCTGGTACCAGAACGGTGCAACCTGCAGCGGGTAGCTCATCATTTCGGTGGGTGCGCCGCCCAGCACCCTCGCCTGCAGCTGAAAGGTGTAGGCACCCGCCGGCAAGCGCTGGTAGGTCAGTTCGCGCCCAGCCGTCCATGGCGACCATTCGTCGTGATAGCCCGGCATCCGGTAACGGAACTCGACTTCCGGCTCCATGCTCTGCACGCCGAAGCGCAGGGCCAAGCCCGCCCCGGCTGGCAAGTGCGGCGTTGTTTTTGGCAACAGCGGCAACAGTACGGGCGGATGATTCGGACCTTGCAGCTCGATGCGATCCAGTCGCGCCTGCGGCGGTGTCGCGATGGATTCGACCGCAGCGGGATCCAACTGCAACACGCTGTCACGGGTAGCCACGCGCAGTTGTCCATCACCGTGCAGCCCCACCGTCATGAAGCCCGGCACGCGGCTATCACTGACCTGCTGCAGTTGGAACATGGTCGCACCTGGCTTGCGCCACCACAGCTGCCGTGCCGTCCAGGCGAAGCTGCCCTTGGCGTTGTCCTCGCCTTCCAGCTCCATGGGAGCCTGCAGCCCCGGCAGCACGGGCAAAACCGCGGCAACAAACCGTTCACCCTGCAAACGATGTACCTGCTGCCCGGATATCGCGTACAGCACGCGATCACTCCGGAACAAACGAGTGCCCTTCCCTGCTGCCACAGGCAAGCCCTGCTTCGACCCAAAACGCTGCTCAGCGAGCAATTGGCCAGTATCCGTAGCGAAGCGCCAGCGCCTCGCGCCACCGCCTGCATCGCCGGCCCACAACTCGCCTGCGACACCTTCATACACCCCAACCGCAGCGCTGCCGATCGGCCACTGCGCCTGCAGCTGCCAGCGCCCGTCGTGTTGACCGAGCACGATGATCTTGGTGTTGGTCAACGCGAACATGCGCCTGGCGTCGAACGCCGAGGGCATAAGCCTGCTGACACTGTCACCCAGCGCCGGCGGCAGCAGCCGTCGTGGTTGCGTTTGCCCGGGATCGAGCACCGCCAGTCCATAGCGATCTCCGATCAGGAGACCGGCGTTTGTTCCCTCCAACGCAAAGGTCTCCAGATCACGTCGCGGCCATTGCGAGAGCGAGAACATTGGCGTGCCCGCCGCAGCGGGCTGCGCGCTCCAAACGCCCATGCTTGCCACCCACAGACGGCCGTCATACCAGGTGCTGTCGAAGATGCGCCCCTTGAGGCCATGCAGGCGCCCATAGCGCGTCCATGGCAGCGACCAACGCAGGCGCGCGATGCCGTTCTCGCCCGAGATCCAAACCGCGCCCTCGCGATCCTCCACCAGGTCTTGCATCTCACCCGCACACGCCGCAAAGCTGTCGAGCATGTGCAGATCGGGGGAGAAACGCATGATCGTGCCGTCGAAGCTGCCAATCGCAAAGCCACCGTCGGCAAGGGCAATGCCGGTGTACGGCTCGTGCAGACGGAAGGCCGCATCGGCCTCCGTGTCGAGCTTGCGCACGCGCGTGCCGTCGCTGAAATGGAAGCCATCGGCCGCGGCAAACAGCAAGCCGCCCCGGTACGGCCATGCCGCGGGAACACGCAGCTTGGCGAGCGACCCCATGCCTTCGACCAGCACCATCGCCGTCTTGTCGACACGGTAAAGCCCCTGCCCCGGAACCCGGAAGAAGACCTCGTCACCGGCCACCAGCGGACGCGTACGTGCGCCAGCGGGAAGCTGCATGCGTGTGGTGCTGCCGTCCTTTTCAAGCACGAACAAGGCGCCAGCGCTTACCGCGTGCACGCCACGCGAGGTTTCCCCCAACGAGAAGACCTCGACCGGCCCTAGCACCAGACCCGCACTGGCCAAGCGTGGCAGCAGGTCAACGAATTTGTGGGTGCCATCAGGCTGCCGCAGCAAGCGTCCGAAAACCCCCGCGCCGGCGACATGGATGCTGCCATCGCGCACCAGCATGATCGAGTACACCGGTGCTTCGCCAGACACCTCCAACAGCTCCCACACGCCGCTGCGGAAGATCATCACCCCTTCGCCACTGGCGGCGTACAGGTTGCCTGCGTGGTCAACAACCACGCCGGGATAGGTTGGCGACGCAGGCAGCTGGCTTGCGGCGAACTGCCTCAGCAATGGCAGGCCATGCATCGTGGCGCTGGCGTGCGCGAATGGCAGCACGCAAACCAGCACAAAGGCCATCAGCCCTTTACGGAACCGCATTTGAACACTGTCCATCTCGCCCCCCCCGGCAAGATTGTGCACGTGCACCGTAACAGTTCAGTCCAGCAGTCTTTCGATCAGCTTCCGGTACAGGTCAGGCAGCGCTTCCAGATCGGCGACGCGCACGTTCTCATCGACCTGGTGGATGCTGGCATTCACCGGTCCCACCTCGATGCATTGTGCGCCCAACGGCGCGATGAAGCGGGCATCGGAGGTACCACCGCCAGTGCTTTCTTCGGGCGCGGCACCGGCGAACTCGGCCAGTACTTCACGGGCAACGCTGCGTAGGCGGCCTTCGGGCGTGTAGAACGGCTCGCCGCTGCGGTGCCAGTACAGGTCGTAGTCCAGGCCATGACGGTCCAGCAGCGCACCAATCTCGGTTTCCAGCTTGTCCGCATTCCAATGTGGGTTGTAGCGCAGGTTGAACATCACCTGCAGCTCGCCCGGGATCACGTTGTTGGCGCCGGTGCCGGCGTTGATGTTCGAGATCTGCAGGCTGGTGGACGGGAAGCTTTCGTAGCCATCGTCCCAATGACGGGCAGTCAGCTCAGCCAACGCCGCTGCGGCCAGATGGATGGGGTTGCGTGCCTTGTCCGGATAGGCGACATGGCCCTGCACGCCCTTGATACGCAGCTTGGCCGAAAGACTGCCGCGGCGACCAACGCGCAGCAGGTCACCTAGCTTGGCGGTGGACGAGGGCTCGCCGGTAATGCACCAGTCGATGCCCTGCCCGCGCTCGACAAAAAGTTTGGCAACGTGGCGCACGCCATCAATGGCATCCCCTTCCTCGTCACTGGTCAGCAGCACCGCCAGCGTACCGGGATGGTTCGGATGCGCGGCAACAAACTGCTCAGCGGCCACCACGAAGGCGGCAACGCTGCCCTTCATGTCGGCAGTGCCGCGCCCGTACAGCACGCCATCGCGCACCTCCGGCTTGAACGGGTCGCTGCTCCAGGCCTCGACCGGCCCGGTCGGCACCACGTCGGTGTGGCCGAGCAGCACCAACACCGGTGCGCCGCTGCCATGGGTCGCCCAGAGGTTGTCGACTTCGCCCAGGCGCAGGTGCTCGCAGTTGAAGCCCGCAGCGTCGAGACGGCCTGCGATCAATTGCTGGCAGCCGGCGTCCTCCGGAGTTACCGACGGGCGGGCGATCAGCTCGCAGGTCAGGGCTAGTACGTCGTTCATGGCGGCCTTTTGGATCAGTGGCTTCGCGGCTTACGCCGCTCCCACAGTTATTGGAGGGCGGATCAGGCGATGTTGAAGCGGGCCTTGAATCCGTTGTCGCTGAAGCCCTGGCTCAGGCTGCCGTCGTCGGTGATCACCAGCGGGCGCTTGATCAGCTGCGGGTATTCGCGCAGCAGCAGCTTCCACTCGGCATCGGACTCGGGCGACTTGCGGTTGTCCGGCAGCTGGCGCCAGGTGGTCGAGGATTTGTTGATCATCGCTGCGAATCCACCGGCCTTGCCGGCCCATTCGAGCAGGGTTTCCGGGCTGGGCTTGCTGTCGCGGTAATCGACGAAGGTGTAGGCGACGTTGAAGCGGTCAAGCCACTTGGTGGCCTTCTTGCAGGTGTCGCAGTTCTTGAGTCCGTAGATCGTGGTCATGGTTCAAAGCTCGCGGTGGTGTAGCCCCTCTCCCTTCGGGAGAGGGGTTGGGGTGAGGGTAAGGGCGAAGCCTCGCGCAGGCTGGGCACTGCAGCGCCTCGCGCCAACCCTCATCCGCCCCTTCGGGGCACCTTCTCCCGAAGGGAGAAGGATGAGGTCAATCCGCCAACCCACGCAGCAGGTCATTGACGCTGGTCTTGCTGCGGGTCTTGGCGTCCACCTGCTTGACGATCACTGCGCAGTACAGCGAATGGGTACCGTCCTTGGACGGCAGCGAGCCGCTGACCACCACGCTGTACGGCGGTACATAGCCATACGTCACTTCGCCTGTGGCACGGTTGTAGATGCGGGTGCTCTGGCTCAGGAACACGCCCATGCCGATCACGCTGTGATGGCCAACAACCACGCCTTCCACCACTTCCGAGCGCGCGCCGATGAAGCAATGGTCTTCGATGATGGTCGGGCTGGCCTGCAACGGCTCCAGTACACCACCGATGCCGGCACCACCGGACAGGTGGCAATGCTTGCCGATCTGCGCGCAGGAACCCACTGTGGCCCAGGTATCGACCATGGTGCCCTCGCCCACATGGGCACCGATATTGGTGAAGCTCGGCATCAGCACCACGTCCTTGCCGAAGTGCGTGCCGCGGCGGGCAATCGCGCCCGGCACCACGCGCACACCGGCCTGGCGGAAGGCAGCTTCGTCGTAGCCTTCAAAGCGCGACTCGACCTTGTCCCAGAACGGCGCCGGGGCGCCGTCCATCACTGCCATGTCGTTGACGCGGAAGTACAGCAGCACAGCCTTCTTCAACCACTCGTTGACCTTCCAGCCGCCGTTGCCATCGGGTTCGGCAACGCGGAATTCGCCGGACTCCAAGCCGTCGATCACGCGGTTGACCAGCGCTCGGGTCGATCCTTCAATCTCGTCCATGGTCAGCATGCTGCGGCGCTCGAATGCGCTTTCAATGCTGAACTTCAACTCGGCCACGCCCGGTGCCGGCGGCTTGCGCAGGCTGCGCGGACCTACCGACGGCGTCACCGGCTTGGTCGACTTCGGCTTGGCAGCAGCAACCTTCTTGACCGGTGCCTTGACCGTCTTCGCAACAGGCTTGGCGACCGGTTTGGTCGTTGCTGCGGCCTTTTTCTTAGGCGCAGCGGCCTTGCTCGGCGCGGCCTTTGCAGGCGCAGCCTTGTTGGCGGTCTTCTTGGTTGCGGGCTTGCTTGCCATCAGTGGGGGTCTCCTGGCTTGTTGTCGGGATCCAGGCAGGCAAGCAATGCATCACGCAAGGCCTGCATGGAGGTTTCGGTAAGGGGGTGATCGTGACGATCGGTAAGTTGGAACTGATCCTCGGCGCGTTCGCCAAAGGTGGCAATACGCGCATCCTGCACACGCAGGCGCTGGTCACGCAGCACATGTGCGACGTCGGCGAGCAGGCCGGGGCGATCCGGTGCGACCAGATTCAAGACAGTCCGGCCTTCATGACTGGCGTCGAGAAACTCGATGCGCGGGGCGAAGCGGAAGTGCTTGAGCTGGCGCGGCATTACCCGCCGCGAGGGGCGCAGGGTCAGGATATTCCCGGCCAGCGCCTTGCGCAGCACGGATTCCAGACGCGCGGCGTCGCCGTCGGCGAAGCTACCTGCTGGCGTCACTTCAAAGGTATCGAAGATGGTGTCGTCGGGGCCGTCGAGCACGCGCGCGCGGTGGATACCGTAGCCGGCACGGTCCAAAGTCATGACAATGGCGGCAAACATGCCGTCGCGATCGGGCGAGTGCACGAACACTTCCAGCGCATCACTCTCAGGCGTGATCCGCCGCACCTTGACCAAGGTGCCACCCTTGTGGATTTCCACCAGGGACGCGGCCTGCCAGACCAATTGCTCGGGACGGAAACGCACAAAACTCTCATCCGGCATGGCAGCGAACTGGCGATCGATCACCGCATCTTCATGCCCAAGCAGACGCATCTGCTCGCGCACGCTATCGCGGGCTTCCTGCACCCGCTCGGCCTCCGGCAGGGGATGCTCCAAACCCTCACGCAGCGCGCGACGGGTGGCGAAATACAGGTCGGCCAGCAGCCTGTCCTTCCATGCATTCCACATCTTGGGACTGGTACCAGCGATATCGGCGCAGGTAAGCAGGTACAGGTAATCGAGGCGATCACGGTCGCCGACCAGGCCGGCAAAACGGTGGATCACTTCCGGGTCGGTGATGTCCTGCTTCTGCGCGGTCACCGACATGCGCAGGTGCTGCTCGACCAGCCACGCCACCAGCTCTGTATCAGAGCTGCTCAAACCATGTGCGCTGCAGAATTCGCACGCATCCACCGCGCCCAGTTCGGAGTGATCGCCACCACGGCCCTTGGCGATGTCGTGGAACAGGCCGGCCAGCAGCAGCAATTCCGGCTTGCGCAGACGCGGCCAGACTTCATGCGCGATGGAGAAGCGCTCATCGGCGCGGCCGCTGGCAAACAAGGCCATGTTCCGTAGCACCATCAAGGTGTGCTGGTCCACCGTATAGACATGGAACAGATCGAACTGCATGCGCCCGGACACCGCCGCGAATGCGGGAATCCACTGGCCGAGCACGCCAAGACGCGCCATCCGCGTCAGCGTATCGACCGCGCGCGGTCCGCGCAGCAAGGCCATGAACTGCTCGCGGATGGCCTCGTCCACAGCGGTATAGGCAGGGATTTCGTCCAGCATTTCGGCCAGACCGCGTGCGGTCATCGAGTGCAGGCCACGCACATCGGCGGTGCGAGCCCAGCAGGCAAACAGCGCAAATATGCTGCGGATGTCGCCATGTGGCCAGAACGGATCGTCGGCGGACAGATAACCGCGGCGCAGCGAGAAACCCTCGTCTACCGGCTGCGGTGTCGCCTCGCCGTCAAACTGTTCTTCAAAACGTTGCAGCAGGCGGTCGCTGATGCGACGGATCACCGTCGCACTGCGATAGAAGCCCTGCATCATTTTTTCCACGCCCAGGCTTTCGGCGTCATCGCCAAACCCCATGCACGCGGCCAAGGTCTTCTGGTAATCGAAACGCAGGCGCTCTTCCGGCCGCTGTGCGACCAGGTGCAGGCCGAAACGCAGCCGCGCCAACACCTGGCGTTCGCGCTTCAGCGCGGCGGCCTCGTCCAGGCCCAGATGGCCCAGACCGACCAGCGCATCGATATTGCTGACGCCGAAGGCGCGCAGTGCCATCCAGCCCAGTGTATTGAGATCGCGCAGACCGCCAGGGCCATCCTTGATGTCCGGCTCGAGGTTGTCGGCGGTGTCACCAAAACGCTGGTGACGTGCAAGCAGCTCTTCGCGTTTGGCCAGGAAGTACTCACGCGGTGGCCATACCAGGCTCGGCGCTATCGCCCGCGCCAGACCGTGCTGGGCGGTTGCATCAGCGACCAGCGGGCGCGCCTCGATCAAGGCGGTCAACACCGTCTGGTCAGCGGCGGCGTGTACACATTGCGTTGCCGAGCGCACCGCGTGGCTGGCCGGCAAGCCGGCATCCCACAGCAAGGCGAACAAGCGTGCCAGTGCGGCTTCGTGGCGTTGCTGCACGTCGGTCTCGGCCAATACCAGCAGGTCGATGTCAGAGCGCGGGAACAGCTCGCCACGACCGTAGCCGCCAACCGCGAACAGGGCCAAACCTGCAGTCGCCGGAATGCAGCGCTGCCAAGCTTCGATGATCAGTTGATCGACCGCGCGCGCGCGCAGGCCGGGCAGACGTTCGACATTGTCGGTCTGCTCGAAGCGTTTGCCCAGGCGGGCATCGGTGTGGGCAAGCGACTGCCGTGCATCTGCAGCCCATTGCACGTCACCGGCAGTATCTGCCGGCGTGTCCAGAATCGGGCCCGCCGGCAGTGAGGTCATGCCTGCGCGGTTTCCGCCGGCGACAGCGTCAATACCTCAACGCCATCCTCGGTCACCACAATGGTGTGTTCCCACTGTGCCGAGAGCTTGCGGTCTTTGGTGACCACGGTCCAACCATCCGGCAGCACCTTGGTGTAACGGGTGCCTTCATTGATCATCGGCTCGATGGTGAAGGTCATGCCAGCCTTGAGTACCAGGCCCTGCCCCGGACGACCGTAGTGCAGCACCTGCGGCTCGTCGTGGTAGACCTTGCCGATGCCATGGCCGCAGTACTCACGCACCACGCTGAAGCGCTCGCCTTCGGCGAACTCCTGGATCGCGTGGCCCACATCGCCCAGGGTCGCGCCCGGCTTGACCGCACGGATACCGCGCCACATCGCTTCCTTGGTGGTTTCCACCAGGCGCTTGGCCATCACCGACGGCGTGCCGACGTAGTACATGCGGCTGGTATCACCGTGCCAGCCATCCTTGATGACGGTCACATCGATATTGATGATGTCACCATCCTTGAGCACCTTGGCTTCGCTGGGAATGCCATGGCAGATGACGTTGTTGACCGAGGTGCATACCGTCTTGGGGAACCCGCGGTAGCCCACATTGGCCGGGATGGTGCCCTGCACATTGATGATGTGGTCGTTGCAGATGCGATCCAGCTCTTCGGTGGTGACACCGGGCTTGACGTGCGGGGTAATGATGTCGAGCACCTCAGCCGCCAGACGGCCGGCGATGCGCATCTTCTCGATTTCTTCGGGGGTTTTCAGTTGGATTGCCATGCGCCGATTATCCCCCATTTGGGCTTTTTCGCTAAGTATTTCACATTAATGAACGCGGAGTCAGGCATCACCCCCCGATCCGACCACCAGCTTTGCGACCGGACGGCCCGACTGGCGGCCACCCTTCCGCGCCATGCGAATCACCCCAAACAAGCACCTGGTCGCAGCGTTCGCGCGAGTGTTCCGAGCCAGCAGGAAACCGCAACCGGTCAGCGCGACGTCCCGATTGACCGAACTTAGCAAGATCCCCCGTTCAGGCGAAACTGCCTGCGTGAACACGTGTCAGCGCTGCGCTGCCGTGTTTTGCTCTGCGCGCACCCCGACACCATGCCCCATGGTCTCGTCGCTGCCGCCAACCGCCGGGAGAATCGACATGCTCACGCGCACGCTCTTGATCACCACAGCCAGCATCGCATTGACTGGAATTGCAGACCTCACTCAGGCAGCAACCCAGACCGCACAGTTCCAGGTCCGCATCGTCATCACCGAGTCCTGCGATATCCAGGCCGTCGCCGCAAGTGACATCGACTTTGGCAGCGTAGCCCGCGCCACCGGCACTCCGCTCGACGCGCAAGGCACGCTGGAGGTGAACTGCACCAACGGCACCCCCTACACCATCGGCATGAATCCCGGTGCCAATGCCACCAGCACCACCGCCGCCGCCGCCAACCGGCGCATGAGCGATGGCGCCAGCAACTTCGTCGCCTATGGGCTTTACCGTGATGCCGGCCGACAGAATTTCTGGGGCGAGGTGATCGGCACCGATACCCTGGCTGGCACCGGCACCGCCACCGCGCAGACCATTCCGGTCTATGGCCGCGTGCCTTCCACCGATGCGCCAGCCGGCAGCTACGGCGACACGGTGATTGCCACGATCACCTATTGAGTCCAGGCCAGATGCAGCCACCCAGCTCACGCGTCCGCAACACCGCTCTACGCGCCCTGCTGCGCGCGCAATCGGGCCTGCTATTGATGGCCCCATTGGCGAGCGCCGGCAATCTGCAGGTTGCACCGATCCTGCTGGAATTCAGCGATGGCGTGCCGGCGCAGGCATTGTGGCTGGAGAACAACGGCGATCAGCCACTGCATGCACAGGTGCGCATACAACGCTGGACCCAGAGCAACGCAGCAGACGTGCTTGAGCCATCGCAGATGCTGTTGGCACGCCCTGCCATCGTCCAGATCGGCCCCGGCCAACGGCAATTGGTACGCGTGCTGCGGCCTGCTCCTTTGCCAGCAGCTGGCATGCAGGAGCAAGCCTATCGCCTGCTGGTGGATGAGCTGCCCGCCATCCACGCCCACCCCAACCAGGGCTTGAATTTTCTGCTGCGCTACTCGATCCCGGCGTTCGTACTACCTGCTGGTGCGAGCCCACGCGAGCTGGGAGGCAAAGCTCCTGCCGACACAACCGGACTGCACGCCAGCTGGCAGGTAGACCCAGGCCTGCTGACCCTGACCGTACACAACACGGGCGCACAGCACGTGCGCCTGAGCCAGTTGCGCTGGCTGCCCGAGAACGGCCCACCGATCGAACTGACACCCGGCCTGCTCGGCTATGTACTGGCGGGCCAACACATGCAGTGGACGCTGCCGCTACCAAGCCCCTTCCCCCTCACCGGCACTTTGCAGGCCAGGCTGAACGATGCCGCCATCCCGCAGCCGCTGCGCTCTGCTGACCATTGATCTGGCATTGCTCATGGCCAGTAGCTCCCCCCTGCCTGCCGCGCCACCTGCCCGCCCGGATACGTCACTCGCCGGTCTAGGCGAACAGCTGCCACAGGAGCTCTATCTGGACGTCAGGATCAACCAGGGCAGCAGCACCCAGTTGGCGCGCTTCATCGTTACCGGACAACAGCTGTCCGCCAGTGCGGCAACATTGCAGGAACTGGGCCTGCGCCTGCCTGTGGGTGTCGAGCCCAACCAGCAATCGGTTGATCTTGCCCAGTTGCCGGATATCAGGATCAGTTACGACGCCCGCAACCAACGCCTCGCACTGCAGCTGCCGCTGACTGGACTGGATCGCCCACCCACTCAACTGAGTCTGGAAACGCCCCCCACAGTACTCGCGGCAAGCGACAGCAGCCCCGGCCTCCTGCTCAACTACGACCTGCATGCACAACAGCAACGCCGATTCCGCAGCGCCAGCGCCTTCAGCGAGCTACGCCTGTTCGGCGTAGGAGCAGGCATCTGGTCCACAACCCAGAACACCAGCCTGAACAGTAGCCGAGGCCGTTGGCAGAGCCGGTACACACGCCTGGACAGTCGCTGGCAATTGGACCTGCCCTGCCCGATGCTCAGCCTGGGCATTGGCGACAGCGTAACCGGTACGCTCGAATGGTCGCGTCCCACCCGCATCGCCGGCATACACCTGTCGCGCGATTTCGCCCTGCAACCGTATCGGGTGACCACGCCACTGGCTTCTTTCACCGGCGATGCCTTGCTGCCGTCCACGGTCGACCTGTACATCAATGGCATTCGCCAGGCCAGCCGCACCGTGCAACCTGGGCGATTCCAAATGGATGCCGTCCCCACGCTCAACGGCAGTGGCCAGGCGCAGCTGCTGGTGACCGACATCACTGGGCAGCAGCGGGTGCTGGAGTTTGCGTTGTACGGCACGCCCACCCTGCTGCAGGCCGGCCTGAGCGACTGGTCACTGGATATAGGCGTGTTGCGTGAGGACTACGGGCTGCGCTCCTTTGCCTACGGTGACAGGCCAATGGCCAGCGCCAGCCTGCGCTACGGCGCGCACCAACGACTGACCATCGAAGCGCATACCGAGCTCAGCACGGACCTGCAGCTGGCTGGCATGGGCGCAGTGGCCCTGCTGGGAAGACGCGGCGGGGTACTGAGTGGTTCCTTCAGCAGAAGTCGTGCCGGCAACTTGCCCGGACATCAACACACGCTTGGTTATCAATGGAGCACGCACGGCTTCAGCGTCTCGGCCCGCACCCAGCGCAGCAGCAGCGACTTCCGTGATGCCCCGGCGTTTCTTGCCAATGCACGCCTGCCCCGCCGTACTGACCAGTTCTTTGTGGGCCTGGGTAATGTCCACAGTGGTCAGTTCAGCCTCAGCTATGTGTCCCAGCACTACCCAGACAGCCCCCCCACCCGCCTGACCGGACTGGGCTGGTCACGCAACCTGCGCGGCAATGCGTGGCTCAGCGTGCAGCTCCAGCACGACCTGGACAACCGGCGCACGGACAGCGCCAACCTGTATCTCTCACTACCACTGGGGCGGCTTACCCAGCTCAGCAGCTCGGTACGCCACGGCAGCGACGGCAACGCGCTTGCCCTGCAGGCAAGCCGCAGTGCGCCGATGGATGCAGGCGGCTGGGGCTGGCGCGCGCAGGCGAACCTCGGCACACGCCGCAGCGCCAACGCCGAACTGAGCCACCTGGACGACGCCGGCCAGTGGCGTATCGGCATGGACTACGACACCGCTACAGGCACCACCGGGTACGCCGATGCCAACGGCAGCATCGTATGGTTCGGCCGCAGCATCCGTGCGCTGCGCCAGGTTGACGACGCGTTTGCCATGGTCTCGACCAATGGCGTGGCGCAGGTCCCGGTGCGACTGGAAAACCGTTTGATCGGCAGCACCGATGCGCATGGACAGCTGCTGGTTGCACCGCTGCGTGCCTGGCAGCGCAACCTGATCAGCATCGATACCCTGGGCTTGCCAATGGACTTGTTGCTGGATGCCCCACAGCAACTGGTGGTGCCCGCATCGGGCAGCGTCGCAAGCGTGGTTTTCAAACTGCAACCAAGCCGCCCGCTGCGCCTGAGGGTTCGCGCTGCGGATGGCCAATGGCTGGGCATCGGCAGCACGATCGCCGTGGAACTGGCAGGCCAGACCGTCGCAACCACCGTCACCGGCCATGACGGTGAGGTGTATTTGCAGGACCTGCCTGCCGACGCGGCGCTGCGCATCCCTGGCAACGACAGCCACGACTGCGTTATCCCCCTGCCCATCACCGTGCAAGGCGCCGACCCAGCCGACATCACAACACTGCAGTGCCCACCATGAGCGACACTGCCAGGCCACCGCTGCGAAGCCGGGCCCATGCAGTACAGCTCAGCTTGCTGCTGGTGCTGGCATGGCCCCCGTTCTCCGCTTCGGCACAAAGCTGTCAGGTGATCCGCAGCCCGAACATCGATTTCGGCGAAATCCGTGGCACCAGCACCGACACAGCGACCACCGTCGTCGTGAGCTGCCAGGGCCTTGCACCATTCGGCAACCAGATCACCGCCTGCATCTTCCCTGGCGAAGGCGTTCCCGGGGGGGTGGCGCCACGCCGCATGACAAATGACGCAGGCGCCCTGATGAACTACGACCTCTATGCGAACCCGGCGCAGACACAGCTGCTCGGCGCATTTGGCGGCAGCCAGCCCGTTTACGCGATCTCGATCCAGGCAGGAGCCCTGAGCCCACAACAGATCCCGTTCAACATCTATGCCCGCGTCCCGGGCGGGCAGACATTGCCAGCAGCCTACCGATATCAGGGCAACCCAGGCACCTCCATCCTCCGTTACAGCTATGGCCCACCACTACTCGCGCCCCCAACCGCGGAGAACTGTCGCGACGGCACCTTCCCTCTGCTCGGCGGTGCCGGTCAATCGCAGTTCCTTTTCGGCACGGTCACCGCACAAGTGCCCAGCGCCTGCCTGATCAGCATCGCCACCGACCTGGACTTCGGCAGCGCCAGCCGCCTCGACGCCCCCCGCGACCAGAGCTCGCTGATCCGTCTGCGCTGCGCCACCGGCACGGTATGGACCATGACCCTGAGCAACGGCAGCAACCCTGCCAATGGGCAGCGCCGGATGGCGTCAAACGGCAACTTCCTGCCCTACGAGCTGTACCTCGACCCGGCGCTGCTCATCCCCTGGGGCAACTCAGAGGCCACCGGCGCCAGTGATGTCGGTGAAAACGAAGACGTCTTTTACCCCGTCTATGGCAGGGTATTCCCACAGTCGGCTCCCATGCCAGGCAGCTACAGCGACACGATCACGGTGACGCTTACCTATTAGGCCGGCCAGAATCGCCCGCCGACCCGAAAATTGCGCCCAGCCCAGCCAAGGGCTATACTTCGCCGGCTTTTTCGGGCACATACCCGCTGGAGCGCGCTGACACCGGGCGTCAACCGGTGAATCCTCACCTGTCGCCCCCATCCGTGCCGGGGTGCCCTGTCCTTCAGGGTTCGGCCACGGAGGCGCCAGGGAAGCCCAACCCCGGAACTGTTTGCGCGCTCCATATAACGAGCCGCGCATCGCAGCACGACTCCAACAAACCGGTCGCGCGCGGTGTCAGTTCCACCATCAGGAGTTTTGCAATGCCCCAGATCACCATGCGTCAGATGTTGGAAGCCGGCGTCCACTTCGGCCACCAGACCCGTTACTGGAACCCGAAGATGGGCCAGTACATCTTTGGCGCCCGCGGCAAGATCCACATCATCAACCTGGAAAAGACCGTCCCGCTGTTCAACGATGCGATGAACTTCATCTCCTCGGTTGCCCAGAAGCGCGGCACCATCCTGTTCCTGGGCACCAAGCGCAGCGCACGCGAATCCATCAAGGAAGAAGCAGAGCGTTGCGGCATGCCGTTCATGAACCAGCGCTGGCTGGGCGGCACCCTGACCAACTTCGCCACAGTGAAGAAGTCGGTTGCCCGCCTGAAGGAACTGGAAGCCGGTGAAACCGACGGCAGCTTCGACAAGCTGGTCAAGCACGAAGTGCTGGGCCTGCGCCGTGAGCGCGACAAGCTGGAAGCCTCGCTGGGCGGCATCAAGGAAATGAACCGCCTGCCCGACGCCATCTTCGTCATCGACATCGGTCACGAAGACATCGCCATCAAGGAAGCCAAGAAGCTCGGCATCCCGGTGATCGCCGTGGTTGACACCAACTACAACCCGGAACTGGTCGATTACGCCATCCCGGGCAACGACGACGCCATCCGTGCCGTGCAGCTGTACGCTCGCGCCGCCGCTGACGCCGTGCTGGAAGGCAAGGCTGCTGCTCCGAACGCCGCCACCGTGCGCGAAGAAGAGTTCAGCGAAGCCGCTGCTGGCGAAGAAGCCAAGCCGGCCCGCCGCGCTCCGGCCAAGAAGGCTCCGGCCAAGAAGGGTGACGAGGCTTCGGCCTGATCCCCACCGGCGGGCGCAGCCATTGCGCCCGCTTCCCCTGTGCCGGCACCAATGGTACCGAGCACTGACAGGGCTGCGTAACAACGGCCGGCCATCATGGCCGGCCTACCCCTTTCTATTGATGAGGTAATTCCATGGAAATCACTGCTTCCCTGGTCAAGGAACTGCGCGAGCGCACCGGCGCCGGCATGATGGAGTGCAAGAAGGCTCTGTCCGAGACCAACGGCGACATCGACGCAGCGGCGGAAGCCCTGCGCAAGTCCGGCGCTGCCAAGGCCGACAAGAAGGCTGATCGCGTCACCGCCGAAGGCCGCGTGGGCGTTGCCAGCAACGGCGGCAACGCCGTCCTGGTCGAAGTGAACTCGGAAACCGACTTCGTTGCCAACGACGTCAACTTCAAGGCTTTCGTTGATGCCGTTGCCGCTGCCGCCCTGGCATCCGGCGTCGCCGACGTTGAAGCCCTGAAGTCGGTCAAGCTGGCCAGCGGCGAAACCGTCGAAGAAACCCGCGCCATCGCGATCCAGAAGCTGGGTGAAAACATCCAGATCCGTCGTCTGGTCAAGATCAGCGGCGACAACACCGTTGGCACCTACGTGCACAGCAACGGCAAGATCGGCGTACTGGTCGAACTGGCCGGTGGCAACGCCGAGCTGGCCTCGGGCCTGGCAATGCACGTTGCCGCGATGAACCCGCCGCACAACAAGGCAGCCGACGTTCCGGCCGACTTCGTTGCAAAGGAAAAGGAAATCGAGCTGGCCAAGATGACCGACAAGGACAAGGCCAAGCCGGCCGACATCCTGGAAAAGATCATCAGCGGCAAGATCAACAAGATCATCAGCGAAGTGACCCTGTACGGCCAGAGCTACGTGCTGGACAGCGACAAGACCGTCGAGCAGGCCGTCAAGGCCGCTGGCGGCGACGTCGTCGGCTTCCAGCGCCTGGCTGTTGGCGAAGGCATCGAGAAGGTGGTGGAAGACTACGCCGCCGAAGTTGCCAAGGCGATGCAGGTCTAAGCACCCGCTGCCCGCAACATCTGAAAAAGCCGCGAATTTCCGCGGCTTTTTCTTTGCCGCAAAGTACCTGCGACACCACACTCCCGGCACTGGACCGCAATACCCCGTCTTTGCTTAAGCCATCCTGTATGCTTGAACCACTGCCGCCTGCTTCTTCGACATGTCCCCCGAGCTTACTGCAGCCCTGTCCCTCTGCCGCAACCTGCCCTCGCCACCGGCCATCGCTGTCCGTTTGATCGAGCTTGCGCAGGATCCGGAAACCGACATCGCCAGCGCCGCTGACGTGATAGCACTGGATATGGGCTTGAGCGCACGCATGATGCGCATCGCCAATTCGCCGCTATACGCCAGCCGACGCCGCATTGAAAACCTCGGCCAGGCATTGACCATGCTCGGCCTCAACGCCACCTTGCAGCTGGCGCTGGGTTTCAGCCTGTCGCGCGCCCTGCGCGAGGACGAGGACCACGCTCAACTACTGCAAGCGGTCTGGCGCCGCAGCATCCTCAGCGCCCTGGCCGCCCGCTACCTGGGCCTGGCGCGCAATGTGCGCCGGGTGGAAGAGTTGATGCTGGCCGGCCTGCTGCAGGACATCGGCATCCTTGCCCTGTTGCAGCTGCGTAGCGACAACTACCCGGCCCTGCTTGCCGGCGCCAACAGCAATGAAGAACTCCTGGCCCATGAACGCACCATTCTGGAGTGCAGCCATGCCGACGTCGGCGCCGAGCTGTGCGAGCAATGGGGCCTGCCGTCCTACCTGGTCGACGCCATCAGGCACAGCGAAGCGCCGGCCGAACCGGCCGACCTGTTCGGCCGCTGCGTTGCCCTGTCAGGCAGCATTGCGGAGATCTGGCTGAGCAAGGACACCGACCAGGCCCGCGACACCGCCCTGCGTCTGGTGCATGCACAGCTGGAAATGGACAGCAGCCAGTTCGAACTGGTGCTACAACAGGTCAGCCAGATGCTGCCGGAGATCAGCGCATTGTTCGACGTGCCGGTACCGTCACCCGCGCGCATCACCTACCTGCTCGATCACGCCGCCGAATTGATGGCCCTGCGCAACCTGCGCGAGCTGCAGGACGCTGGCGCCGCCAAACGACGCGCCGATGACTTCGAACAACAAGCACGCCGGCTGACCGAGCAGGCGCACCTGGACGCACTCACCGGCCTGTTGAACCGACGCCAGCTGGAAGTGGTGCTGGCACAGGAATTCGACCGCGCCGGCCGCGCTGATCGACCATTGTCGGTAGCCTTCATCGACCTGGACGACTTCAAGAAAATCAACGACCAGCATGGCCATCTGGTCGGCGACCAGGTCCTGCAGGCGTTCGCCAGCCAGTTGCAGGGCCAGCTGCGCGGCAGCGATACCGTTGCCCGCTTCGGCGGCGAGGAATTCGTGGTGCTGTTCCCCGGCACCAACGAGCAGACCGCATTGGAAGTGATCCGCCGCGTGCTTGGCGCCATCACCCAGACCCCGATCGTCACCGTGGCCGACATGCCGCTGCATGTGACCTTCTCGGCCGGCGTCGCCACCCATGGCGCATATGAGCGTTTCACCGATATGCGCGACCTGCTCAAGGCCGCCGACGACGTGCTGTACCGCTCCAAGAACCTTGGCCGCAACCGGGTCATTGCCCGCGCACCGGACCCCCACCCCACCGCCTGCTGAACCAGATTGCGATTGACCGACGTTTTGTCGCTGCATTGCAACAATAGATGTCACCTGAAACTGCGGCATCCGTTAGAATCCCCCGCGTTTTCCAGCCATCTGAGGTCACCATGTCCAAGCTCGCCTACCGTCGCATCCTGTTGAAACTTTCCGGGGAGGCGCTGATGGGGGATGAGGACTACGGCATCGACCCCAAGGTCATCAATCGCCTGGCCCACGAAGTCATCGAGGCCCAGAACGCGGGCGTTGAGATCGCGCTGGTGGTTGGCGGCGGCAACATCTTCCGCGGTGCCGGCCTGGCCGCAGGCGGCATGGACCGCGTCACCGGCGACCACATGGGCATGCTGGCGACCGTCATCAACGCCCTCGCCATGCAGGACGCGCTTGAGAAAGCCGGCGGCAAGGCCCGCGTGATGAGCGCGATCAAGATCAACGACGTGTGCGAGGACTACATCCGTCGCCGCGCCATCCGTCATCTGGAAAAGGGCCGCCTGGTGATCTTCGCCGCCGGCACCGGCAACCCGTTCTTCACCACCGATTCGGGCGCTGCACTGCGCGCGATCGAGATCGGTGCCGATCTGCTGCTCAAGGCCACCAAGGTCGACGGCGTCTACGACAAGGACCCGAACAAGCACGCCGATGCGGTCCGCTATGAGAGCCTGAGCTACGATCAGGTCATCAGCCAGGGCCTGGAAGTCATGGACACGGCCGCCTTTGCGCTGGCCCGTGACAGCGACCTGCCGCTGCGCGTTTTCGACATGAGCCAGCCCGGCGAACTGCTGAAAATCCTGCACGGCGAGCACATCGGCACCCTGGTCCACGGCCGCGACGCACACTAACCCACGCCGCCGGCGCGGTGGGCAGGGGTAATCGCCTATAATCGGCCGGTTCTAGAAACATCCAGGATTCGGCCGATGATCAACGATATCAAGCAAGATGCGCAGGCGCGCATGACCAAGAGCATTGACGCTCTGCGCCATACCCTTACCACCATCCGCACCGGTCGCGCTTCGCCGGCCCTGCTGGACGGCATCAAGGTCAAGGCCTACGGCACCGACACCCCCTTGAATCAGGTGGCCAGCATCAGCGTGTCCGAAGGGCGCTCGCTGGTCATCACCCTGTTCGACAAGAACATGATCAAGGAAGTGGAAAAAGCCATTTACGCCTCCGACATCGGCATCACCCCCACCACCATGGGCACCGTGATCCGCCTGAACCTGCCGCCGCTCACCGAAGAGCGCCGCAAGGAACTGGCCAAGTCGGTGAGCAAGGAAGGCGAAGAAACCAAGATCGCCATCCGCAACATCCGCCGTGACGCCAACCAGGAAGTGGCCAAGCTGCTCAAGGACAAGGCGATCACCGAGGATGACGACCGTCGCAGCCAGGAAGACATCCAGAAGCTGACCGACAAGGCGATCAAGGACGTCGACGAAGTGGTCAAGCTCAAAGAACAGGAACTGATGGCGGTCTGAGGCGTGTCCTCCGTCCTGCACGACGACACCGCTGCCCCGGCATTGCCGGGGCACATTGCCATCATCATGGATGGCAATGGCCGTTGGGCGCAGCAACGCCGGCGGCCGCGCATGATCGGCCACCGTGCCGGTGCGCGCGCGGTCAACCGCAGCATCGACTTCTGCCTTGAACGCGGCATCGGCGCACTGACCCTGTTCGCGTTTTCCAGTGAAAACTGGGGGCGTCCACAGGAAGAAGTCGATTCACTGATGAAGCTGTTCCTCGGCGCATTGGACCGCGAAGTGGATGAACTCCACCGCCGTGGCGTGCGCGTGCGCTTCATCGGTGACCGCAGCCGATTTGCCGGCAGCATCGTCCAGCGCATGGACAAGGCCGAACAGCGGACCATCGGCAATACTGCGATGACCCTGAGCATTGCCGCCAGCTATGGTGGCCGCCAGGATATCGCCATGGCTGCCCGCGCCCTGGCCGAACAGGTCGCCGCCGGCACCCTGCGCCCCGAGCAGATCGACGAGCAGACCCTGGGTCGGTACGTGGCGTTGGCCGACATGCCACCACCAGACCTGTTCATCCGCACCGGCGGCGATACCCGCATCAGCAACTTCCTGCTGTGGCAGCTGGCCTATAGCGAGCTGTGGTTCACTGACGTGCTGTGGCCGGATGTCGATGCGGCCGTCCTTCAACTGGCACTGGATGACTACGCTAGGCGCGAGCGCCGCTTTGGTCTGACCAGCGCCCAGATCGCCGCCACTGCGGCAACGAGCGCACATTCATGACCAAAACACGTGTGATTGCAGCGCTGATCATGGCCCCGGTGGCGATCTGCGCAATCCTGTTCCTGCCCAGCCAATGGCTGGCTGCCGCTGCCGCGCTGGTGTTCCTGATCGGCCTGTGGGAGTGGCTCAAGCTCACCGGTGTTATTGGCCTGCCACGCACCGTGCTGGTGGTGCTGAACCTGCTGCTGATGGTGCTGCTGGTCTGGGCCTCGGACGGTAGCATGGTGCTGTTCCAGCTGGCGGCGCTGGTCGGCGTCGGCTTCTGGCTGCTGGCCTTGCTGTGGCTGCGTTTCTTCGATTTTGGCGCGCACGACGAAAGCAGCGCGCGCATGCTGAAGCTCGCCGCCAGCAGCCTGGCCATCATCCCGGCCTGGGCCTCGCTGGTATTGATTCATGCCGGAAGCAACGGCCACCTGTGGCTGTTGACCGCGCTTTCGCTGGTCTGGGCGGCCGACTCCGGCGCCTATTTCGCTGGCCGCGCCTTCGGCAAACACAAGTTGGCCCCGCGTATCAGCCCCAACAAGACCATTGAAGGCCTGCTTGGCGGACTGGTCGCTGGCCTGGTTATCGCAGGCGTATTTGGCTGGTTTGCCGGCGTGCAGACCTCACAGTTCGGCTGGCTGATGCTGGTTACTGCGGTGGCGGTGCTGGCATCGGTGCTCGGCGATCTGTTTGAAAGCCTGCTCAAGCGCCATGCCGGCGCCAAGGATTCGGGGCATATCATTCCCGGCCATGGCGGCGTACTGGACCGCATCGACGGCGTCCTCGCCGCGCTGCCGGTGTTTGCGCTGGGCAAGGAAATCTTCGGCTTCTAAGCATGTCCACCTCTTCTATACGTCAGGTCGCCATCCTTGGCGCCACCGGCTCCATCGGCACCTCGGCGCTGGATGTGATGGCCCGCCACCCGCAGCAGATGCGCGCCAGCGTGCTGGCTGCGGGCAGCAGCGTGGATACGCTGATCACACTGTGCCGACAGCACCGCCCGGATCACGCCGCGATTGCCGACCCGGCGTTGTTCACGCGCCTGCGTGACGGCCTGAAAGACGCCGGACTGGCAACCGAGGCACATGCCGGTCATCAAGCCATCGATGCACTGGCCGCCAGCGACTGCTGCGACACCGTCGTTGCCGCCATCGTTGGTGCCGCCGGCCTGTCGTCCACGCTCGCCGCAGCCCGCGCCGGCAAGCGCCTGCTGTTGGCAAACAAGGAATCGCTGGTCCTGGCCGGTGAGCTGCTGACCCGCGAGGCCGCCAACGCCTGCGCCGAGATCATCCCGATCGACAGCGAGCACAACGCCATCTTCCAATGCCTGCGCTCGCGCGATGCGCGGCTGGAAGCCGGCGTCCGCCGCATCATCCTGACCGCGTCCGGCGGCCCGTTCCGGGGGCGCAGCCGCGCCGAGCTGGAAAAGGTGACCGTGGCACAGGCCGTTGCCCACCCGAAGTGGTCGATGGGCCCGAAGATCTCGGTCGATTCGGCGACGTTGATGAATAAAGGGCTCGAAGTCATCGAGGCCCACCATCTGTTCAACGTGCCCGGCTCGCGCATCGACGTGCTGGTGCATCCGCAGAGCCTGGTGCATTCGCTGGTCGAATTCATCGACGGCTCGACTCTGGCCCAGCTTGGCCTGCCAGACATGCGCACTACCCTCGCCGTCGGGCTGGGCTGGCCGCAGCGCATCGAGTCGGGCGTCAGCGGTCTGGATTTACTGACCCACGGCCGGCTGGATTTCGAGGCGCCGGACATGGACGCCTTCCCCTGCCTGCGCCTGGCTTGGCAGGCGATGGAAGCCGGCGGCACCGCCCCGGCGATCCTGAACGCAGCCAACGAAGTCGCCGTTTCAGCGTTTCTTCAGGAGCGCATAGGCTTCCTGTCGATCCCGGCACTGGTGGAGCACACGCTCTCTACCCTGCCTTACGTGGCGGCCGATACACTGGACCTCCTGTTGGCAGCTGATACCCAGGCCCGCCATATCACCGAAACCGCCATTGCCCGCCTGCCGAATGTCTGATTCGACCTTACAACCGAGCTGTGCCCATGGCTGATTTCCTGGGGTCTGTGTGGTGGATGATCGTCAGCCTTGGCGTGCTGGTGACCTTTCATGAATTCGGCCACTACTGGGTAGCCCGCCGCTGCGGGGTAAAGGTACTGCGCTTCTCGGTGGGCTTCGGCAAACCACTGTGGAGCCGTCGCAACCGCAACGGCACCGAGTTCGCCATCGCCGCGATTCCGCTCGGCGGCTACGTCAAGATGCTTGACGAACGCGAGGTCGAGGTCCCGGCCGGTGAACGCGCTGTCGCCTTCAACAACAAAACCGTCTGGCAACGCATCGCCATCGTCGCCGCCGGCCCTGCCGCCAACCTGATCCTGTGCATCGCCCTGCTGTGGGCGATGTTCGTGATCGGCCGCCAGGACTATTCGGCCACCATCGGCCGCACCTCTGGCATGGCCGCACAGGCCGGCTTTGTCACCGGCGACCGTATCCTTGCAGTGGAAGACCGCAGCGTCGATACCTGGGCCGAGGCCAGCATGGCCTTCACCACCGCTGCAATGGACCGCCAGGATGCGCATGTTCGCGTGCGCGACGTACTCGACAACGAGCGCACCCGGGTACTGCCGCTGTCGCAGTTGCCAGCGGGTTTCGATGAACGGCAGGTCCCGGTACAGGCGGGCTTCACCTGGCAATTCTGGTTGCAGCCAGCGCGGGTCGACTCGGTTTCTGCCGATTCGGCCGCCACTGGGCTGCTGCAGACCGGCGATCTGATCCTGGCCGTGGACGGCCAGCGCGTGGACAGCGCCGACCAGGTCACCCCACTGATCCAGCAACTCGGCCAGCGCGGCGGCCCCGGCATGGTCGAGGTCGAGCGCAACGGAGAACGACTGGCACTGGAACTGACCCCGCAGGCTGGTCAAGGCCCGGACGGCAAGCCGCGCTGGCTGATCGGGGTTGGTTTTGCCACCAACCAAGCCCCCGCCTACGACGCCCGCCAGCAGTACGGCGTGCTCGCCGCACTGCCTGCTGCCGTGCGCGAAACCGGCAAATTGGCAACAGACTCGCTGGGCATGATGCGGCGCATGCTGACCGGCCATGCCTCGGTAAAGAACATTTCCGGCCCGATCACCATCGCCCGCGTGGCCAATGCCTCGGCTGAACGCGGGCTGGATTGGTTCCTGTATTTCCTGGCTTTGCTGTCGCTGAGCTTGTGCATCATCAACCTGCTGCCCATCCCCATCTTGGACGGCGGCCACCTGCTGTATTACCTTATTGAGTTGGTCAAGGGCAGCCCGCTTAGCGAGCGCGCCATGGCTGCCGGCCAATACATCGGTCTGGCGCTGTTGGCGGGGTTGATGGGACTGGCGTTCTACAACGACATCCTCAGCCTGGTCCCGCGATGAACTTTTTCCCGTTGTCGTCGTCTTACGCCGGCACTCACGCATTATCGAAATCGACTCCAACCGGACGTGATATGACGCGACTTCCCAATCGCCGCTTGCTGGCCCTCGCACTAGCTGCTGGTCTGGCCCTGCCTGTGCTCGCACAGGCAGCCGAGCCCTTTACCGCCAGCGACATCCGCGTGGACGGCCTGCAGCGCATTTCCTCCGGCACCGTGTTCACCTACCTGCCGGTGGAACGCGGCGACACGGTGGATGACGCCAAGATCGGCGACACCATCCGCGCCCTGTACAAGACCGGCTTCTTCGAAGACGTGCAACTGGACCGCCAGGGCGACATCCTGGTTGTCACCGTCAAGGAACGCCCGGCGATCAACAAGTTGACCGTCACCGGCAACAAGGACATCAAGAGCGAGCAGCTGCTCAAGGGCCTGAGCGACATCGGCCTGAGCGAAGGCGGCACCTTTGACCGCCTGAGCCTGGACCGGGTGACCCAGGAACTGCGCCGGCAGTACAACGACCGCGGCAAATACAACGTGGAAATCACCCCGACGGTGAGCCCGCTGGACCGTAACCGCGTCGACGTTGCCATTGCCGTCAAGGAAGGCAAGGCGGCCAAGATCCGCCACGTCAACCTGATCGGTACCGAGAAGTTCCCGGCCGAAGACATCATGGACATCTGGGAGTCCAAGGAGCACAACTGGGCCTCGTGGTACCGCCGCGATGACCAGTACTCCAAGGAAAAGCTGTCCGGCGACCTGGAAAAGCTCAACTCCTGGTACCTTGACCGTGGCTATGTCGACTTCAGCATCGACTCCACCCAGGTCTCGATCAGCCCGGACAAGCGCGACATGTTCATCACCGCCGGCGTGACCGAGGGTGAGCAGTACAAGATTTCCGACATCAAGGTCACCGGCGACACCATCCTGCCGCAGGAAGATGTGGAGAAGATGGTCATCCAGAAGAGTGGCGATACTTTCTCGCGCGCCCTGCTGGAGTTCAGCGCCGACGGCATCACCAACAGCCTGTCCAACGTTGGCTATGCCTTCGCCAAGGTCAACCCGATCCCGACCAGCAACCGCGCCGACCGTACCGTGGCGGTGAACATGCAGGTAGTGCCGGGCCCGCGCGTCGCCGTGCGCCGCATCGTGTTCAAGGGCAACTCGCGTACCAGCGACGAAGTCTTGCGCCGTGAAATGCGCCAGTTCGAGAACAGCTGGTACTCGCAGGCGGCGATCGACCGTTCCAAAATCCGCCTGCAGCGCCTGGGCTACTTCGAGTCGGTCGACGTCGAGACGCAGCCGGTCACCGGCAGCAACGACCAGGTCGACGTGGTCTACAACGTCAAGGAAACCACGTCGGGCAGCTTCGTGTTCGGCCTGGGCTATTCGCAGTCCTACGGCATGACCACCTCCGTGCAGCTGTCGCAGAACAACTTCCTCGGTGGCGGCAACCGCGTGTCCGTTGAAGCATCGCGCAGCAGCTACCTGCAGCGCTACGGCTTCAGCTACACCAACCCCTACTTCACCGACGACGGCGTCTCGCTGGGCTACAACCTGTCCTGGCGCGAGCTCGACTACTCCGACTTCAACACCGCCCAGTACAACAGCACCAACGGTTCGGCGCAGGTGGTGTTCGGCATTCCGATCACCGAAAACGATGCGTTCTCGCTGATGTTCGGCATCGATAGCAACCAGATCACCACCTACCAGGGTTACACCCCGAAGGCGATCATCGATTACATCGATGCGGTTGGTACGCGCACCTTCCATTCCTGGCGTTCGGAGCTGGGCTGGGCACGCGACACCCGAAACGATTACTTCATGCCGACCCGCGGCACCTACCAGCGCCTCGGCCTGGAGACCACGCTGCCGGGTTCGACCGTGGAGTACTACAAGCTCAGCTACCAGTTCTCCAAGTACTGGCCGATCATCCCGTCACTGGTGATCAACACCCGTCTGGAACTGGGCTACGGCGACTCCTACGGCAAGGACAAGGTCCGTGATATCTGCTGGAACGATATCCCGGGCACTCCAGGCACCCCAGGCACCCCAGCCACCCCGACTACTCCGGCGATTCCGGCCGTCCCCGGCACCGCGGGCACCACACAGGTGGTGGACTGCGGCAGCAACCCGACTGCGAACCACCGTCAGGTCAAGGCCAGCGGCCTGCCATTCTTCGAGAACTTCTACGCCGGCGGCACCAACTCGGTGCGTGGCTTCGAAGACAACACCCTGGGCCCGCGCTCGGAAATCATCGGCGGCTACTACAACGGCCAGCCGCTGGGTGGCTCGGTGAAGACGGTCGGCTCGATCGAGGCCTACTTCCCGAAGCTGTTTGACAGCCCGTCGGCGCGCGTCTCGGCGTTCTTCGACTTCGGTAACGTCTACAACGGCACCAGCAACTTCAAGGCCAACGAACTGCGTGCTTCGGCCGGTGTCGCCCTGTTGTGGCGCGCCCCGGTCGGCCCGATCTCGATCAGCTACGCCTTCCCGTTGAAGAAGGAAGATGGTGACGAGATCGAGCGCCTGCAGTTCACCTTTGGTGGTCAGTTCTAAATAGAACTGACCCGCTGACCCGGGGCGTAGCCCCGGGTACCGAAGATTGCGCAATGGCGCAATCTTCGGGCGCGCTCTGGTCTTCCGATTCCCCGCGCCTGTCGGCGCGCCCCCTTTACCAAAGGGGGCTCCACACCAGAATTACTACCTCAAGCTGCCCCGGGAAGCGATACAGTCCCGGGGTTTGCTTTTAAGGGCTTTGCACGTGCAGGTTGTGGAACGGCCTCCCAGCCACGGCGGCCACACTTCGCCCCCGGCCAAAACATCCGTACTTGCGGATGACCCGCCCTTCCGCTGCCCTTGCCCTGCAAGGGTGATAACGTCCGTTCGCATGACCGCCATCGGCGCACACGGTAAACTTGCTGCGTGAATACTCCTACCTATACCGCTCAGGAACTTGCCGACCGTTTCGGCCTGCAGGTGCACGGTGACCCGTCGGTTGCCATCCATGGTGTTGCCACATTGGCGCATGCCGGCCCCGGACAGCTGACCTTCCTGGCCAATCCGCGCTACCGGGCTCAACTGGCTGACAGCAAGGCGTCGATCGTGCTGCTGCGCGCCGATGACGCCGAGGCAGCACCTGGTGCAGCACTGGTCGCCAAGGACCCGTACACCACCTTCGCCAAGATCGGTGCGCTGTTCGAGACCGTACCGGTGCGCGAGCCCGGCATCCACCCCAGCGCGGTCATCGACCCCAGCGCGACGGTGGCCGCCAGCGCCCATATCGGTCCGCACGTCTGCATCGGCGCACGCAGCGTGATCGGCGAGAGCTGCATCATCGGCGTCGGCAGCATCATCGGTGACGACTGCGTGGTCGAGGCCGGCACGGAACTGCTGGCCCGCGTCACCCTGGTTGCGCGGGTCAAGCTGGGCAAGCGCGTGCGCATCCATCCGGGCGCCGTGCTCGGTGCCGAGGGCTTCGGCCTGGCAATGGACAACGGCCACTGGATCAAGGTCCCGCAACTGGGGGGTGTGCGCATCGGCGACGATTGCGAGATCGGCGCCAACACCTGCATCGACCGCGGCGCACTGGAAGACACCACGCTGGACGAAGACGTGCGCGTGGACAACCTGGTGCAGATCGCCCACAACGTACAGATCGGCGCGCACAGCGCCATCGCAGGCTCCACCGGCATTGCCGGCAGCGCCAAGATCGGCCGCTACTGCCTGCTCGGCGGCGCCGTCGGCGTGGTTGGCCACCTGGAAATCTGCGACCACGTCGTCATCACCGGCAAGTCGGTGGTGCGCAACTCGATTACCGAACCTGGCGAATACTCGTCGGGTACCCCTTTGACCGACAACCGCACGTGGCGCAAAAACGCCGCGCGCTTCAAGCAGCTCGATACGCTGGCACGGCGCATCCTGGCTGTGAGCAAGGAGAAAGAATGAACGCACCACTGCAGATGCCCATCGACGTCAACACGATCCAGACGTTGATCCCGCACCGCTACCCGTTCCTGCTGGTCGACAAGGTTGTCGAACTGGATGTGGAAGCCAAGCGCATCGTCGCGCACAAGAACGTAACCATCAACGAGCCCTACTTCCAGGGTCACTTCCCGGGCCAGCCGATCATGCCCGGCGTGCTGATCATCGAAGCACTGGCCCAGGCCGGTGGCGTGCTGACCCAGCTCAGCCTTGGCCGTGACGCGCAGTCCAAGCTGTTCTACCTGGTCAAGGTCGACAATGTGCGTTTCATGAAGCAGGTAGTGCCAGGTGATGTGCTGGAACTGCATGTCCAGGTCAAGCGCATGATCCGCAACATGGCGGTCTACTACGGCGAAGCCAAGGTGGATGGTGAAGTGGTCGCACACGCCGAAGTGCTGTGCGCCGGCACCCGCGAATAATCTGCCCGGAGTAAACGATGAGCGATAGCGCCCCCCTGATTCACCCGACCGCGGTCATTGATCCTTCGGCCAAGCTCGGCCAGGGTGTGCGCGTGGGTGCGTTCACCCTGATCGGTGCCGACGTCGAGATTGGCGATGGCACCGAAGTGGGGCCGCATTGCAGCATCCACGGTCCGACCCGGATCGGTCGCGACAATCGCTTCATCGGCCACGTCGCGGTCGGCGGCGAACCGCAGGACAAGAAGTTCGCCGGAGAGCGCACCGAGCTGGTGATCGGCGACCGCAATGTGTTCCGCGAGTTCGTCACCCTCAGCCGCGGCACCGCCGGCGGCGGTGGCGTGACCAGCATCGGCAACGACAACTGGATGCTGGCCTACGTGCATGTCGCCCATGACTGCCATGTCGCCGACCACTGCGTGTTCTCCAACAACACCACGCTGGCCGGTCATGTCTCGGTCGGCAACTGGGTGATCATCAGCGGCTTCGCTGGTGCCCACCAGTTCTGTCGCATCGGCGACCACGCCTTCCTCGGCATGGGTGCACTGGTCACCGGCGACATCCCGCCGTTCACCATGGTCGGCATCGATGGTCATGGCCGTCCGCGCGGCATCAACAGCGAAGGCCTGAAGCGGCGTGGCTTCGACGCAGAGCGCATCAGTGCGATCAAGCGCGCTTACCGCACCATCTACGTGGCCGGTGTGCCGTTGGCCGAGGCCAAGCTGGCGCTGGCCGAGCAGGCGCAGAGCAGTGATGACGTCAAGCAGATGCTGGACTTCATCGAGCACGGCGAGCGTCCGCTACAGCGATGAGCGCTGTAATCCAGGACTCCCGATTGGCGCTTGGCCACAAGCCGCGCATCGCGCTGGTTGCCGGTGAGGCGTCGGGCGATCTGCTCGGCGCCGGCCTGATCAATGCCCTGCGCGTCCGTTACCCCGATGCCGAATTTGCCGGCATCGGCGGAGATGCAATGCGCCACGCCGACTGCGAGACCTGGTTTGATGCCAGCGAGCTTGCGTTGATGGGGCTGGCAGAAATCCTGCGCCATTTGCCGCGGCTGCTGAAGCTGCGCAAGGAATTCCGCCAGCGCGTGCTCGACTGGCGGCCGGATGTATTCATCGGCATCGACGCACCGGATTTCAATCTGGGCGTGGAAAAGTGGCTCAAGCAACGTGGCCTGCGCACCGTGCACTACGTCAGCCCCTCGGTCTGGGCCTGGCGTGAGAAGCGCGCGGAGAAAATTGGTGCCAGCGCTGACCTAGTGCTGTGCCTGTTTCCGATGGAACCGCCGATCTATGCCCGCCACGGCATTGACGCGCGCTTCGTCGGCCACCCGATGGCTGATGAAATTCCGCTGCACGGTGATCGCGTAGCCGCACGAGAAGCACTGGGTATTCCCGAGCATGCAAAGCTGCTTGCGGTGCTGCCTGGCAGCCGTCTGGGCGAAGTGAGCCGGCTCGGCCCGCCCTTCTTTGCCGCCGCCTGGCAGCTGTGCGAACAAGACCGCAGCCTGCATATTGTCGTACCGGCGGCCAACGCCAAGTGCAAGGCGATGATCACCGAGCAGATCCGCAGCGCAGCGCTTCCCAGCGCGCGCCTGCACCTGCTCGATGGCAAGGCACGTGAAGCAATGACCGCCGCCGACGTGGTGATGCTGGCCTCCGGCACCGCCACCCTGGAAACCATGCTGGTCAAACGGCCGATGGTGGTGGGCTACCGCGTGGCCGAACTCACGTATCGCATCGTCAAGGCACTGGGTCTGATCAAGGTAAATCGCTTTGCCCTGCCCAATGTACTGGCCGGCAAGGACCTGGCACCGGAGCTGATCCAGCACGAATGCACGCCCGACAATCTGGCCACCGCAGTACGCAATTGGTTTGAGCACCCCGACTGCGTCAGCGGCCTGCAGGACGACTACCAGCAGTTGCACCAGCAACTGCGCCAGGATGCCTCGGCAAGCGCCGCCGACGCTGTCGCCGGGCTGCTGCAGGCGCCACGCAAGCAAGGCCAGCCGTGACCGCCAAGCGCACTCCCAAGGCAGCGGATGTCTCGCTGTCCTTGTTTGACGATGCCGCCTTGCTGGCACGGCAGGCCCCGCGCCTGGTTGCTGGCGTCGACGAGGCCGGGCGCGGCCCGCTGGCCGGCCCGGTCGCGGTAGCGGCCGTCGTATTCGATCCCGAACGCCCCCGCATCAACGGCCTGGATGACTCCAAGGCATTGACCGCACTCCGCCGCGATCAACTCTACGACCGCATCATCGAACGTGCGTTGGCTTACAAGATCGTGATGGTCGACGTAGCCGAGATCGACAGCCTCAATATCTTCCAGGCCACCATGCAGGGCATGCGCCTGGCGGTGGAAGGCGTGGCACATGTGGCCCAGTTCGCCCGCATCGACGGTAACAAGATTCCCAAGGGTCTGCCCTGCCCGGCCGAAGCGCTGATCGGTGGTGACGCGATCGACCGCAGCATCATGGCCGCCTCAATCCTGGCCAAGGTCAGCCGCGACCGCTTCATGCTGGAGCTGCACCAACAGCACCCCGAGTACGGCTTCGATCAGCACAAGGGTTATGGCACACCCTTCCATATGGCCGCGCTGCGCGCACATGGCCCCTGCTCGCAGCACCGGCGCAGCTTTGCACCGGTGCGTGCGAGCCTGGATGCATCCTGAGCCACGCGCCGCGCGCGTCAGCGCGGCATGATCTTGATCCCAGGGTCGAGGTGGGTTGAGCCGATGCGCACGTCGTACTTGATGTTGTTCTCGCTGCTCACGATTTTTGCAACGATCAGCACTTCCTGCCGCCTGCCCATGCGCTGCGAATTGAAGTCCTTCTGCCCTGTGCTGCCCGCACTGCGGTAGTACGCGGCCGCACCGGGGGATTCGGCAAACGCCAATGCGAACGGGTCCTGTACATCTTCTGCGGTGCGCCAGAGCACCTGCGTACCACTACGCACCGTGCACACATCCGGAGTGATTACCGGCCCATCTGGACCAGACGCCACATCGACGTAGACCAGTTTGACGATACGCGGCGGTAGGTTCTCCGTGCATTGCAACACTTCACCCGGAAGCGGTGGTTGGGTGGCGCAGGCAGCAATGCCTGCAACCGTTCCGGTGGAGACGACAAGATAGAGCCACACGCTATGGTTCATGACGACCACTCCTCGCTGAGGTCCGCCGCCACGGACGGAAAAGCCGGTACTTACTCCCTACGCACGCCGTTGCCGACCAGCGTGTAACGCTGCAGCGACAGCAAGGCATCGATGCGCTGCTGCGGAATGCCCTGCTTCAATGCGCTTTCAACGCAGTTGTGCGCACCCGCCTTGTCACCTAGCAGGGTCAAGGTCTGCGCGCACCACAGCGCGACCTCGGCCGCCTGCGTGCCCAGCGCGCGTGCCGCCTGTAGATCCTGCAACGCGCGGGCACGCTCGCCCAGGTTGGCGCGGTACCAGGACAGCAAAGCCAAGGCGTAGGCATCATCGCGCCGCACATCGACGTATTGCTGTGCCAGATGCGCCGCGCGCAGATACGGCCCCTGCGCCTGTGCTGCGGTTGCGGGCGCCGCGGCCAGGGCATCAGCCAGATTGCCCCAGTGCAGATAGTCCTCCGGCTCCAGCACCGTCGCCTGTTGGAACAATTCCGCAGCAAGCGCGTATTCGCCATGATCGAATTTCATCGTGCCCAGATTGGTCAATGCACCGGCATTGGGCTCGATCGACAAGGACATGTTGAACGCATGCCCGGCCTGTGCCGTGTCGCCCTGGGCCAGATACAGGCCGCCCAGGCTGCCCCATAGGCGACTATCTTCCGGTTGCAAAACGGTGGCGGTCACAAACGCATCGATCGCCTTGGGCACATCGCCGCGCAGCCAATGATGGTAGCCCAGCAGTCGATAGATCTGCGCATCACTGGGCCGCGCCGCGATGGCCTGCTGGAATGACTGCAGTGCCTGCTCCTCCTTGCCGAGCGCAGCATAAGTGCGTGCCTGCCCAACCAGACCGTCGGCGCGCAGCGCCGGATCATCGATGACCTGCTGGTACAGCTTCAGCGCTTGTTCGTTCTGGCCACTGACGCGGGCGATCTCCGCCATTGCCAGACTTACTTCGCGCAAGCCGGGGTCCATCGCCTGCGCGCGTGCACAGGCCTGGCGGGCGCGCTCAAACGCGCCTGCGTCACTCACGCCCTCCAGCCGCGCGATCTGCGCGCGGCAGATGCCGGCCTGGGCCCGCGCGAAGTGCGGATCAATCGCCAGCGCCTGTGCAAACGCCGCCATCGCGCGCTCATTCCCGGCCTCGCCGATTGGCCGTTGCAGCAGCGCCAGACCGCGCAGATAGGCATCATAGGCGTTGACGTCGCTGGTCGGGCTCAAGCGCTGCGCAACTCCGGATGTCTTTCCGGGCAGATGACCGAGCAAGGCATGCACGACCTTGCTGGCTATCTCGCCCTGCAATGCGAACACATCACTGATCTCACGATCATAGGTTTCCGCCCACAAAGTGAAACCGGTATTGGTATCGGACAGCCGCGCACTGATGCGCACCCGCCCGCCCTCGCGACGCACACTGGCATCCAGCAACGTGGCCACTCCCAGACGGCGCCCGATCCGGCGCACATCGTCATCGTCGGCATCGCTGCTGGCGGGAACCGCGAGTTGTCGCGCGGCCACTTTCAGGCCAGGAACATTGGTCAGGGCATCGTGCATCTCCACCGCCAGACCATCGGCAAAGTAACGATCGGCAGCATCGTCGCTGAGGCTGCTGAATGGCATCACCGCGATCGAAGCACCAGCTACAACCGGCGTGCGGCTCCACCACCAGTAACCGGCAGCCAACAGCAGCAACAACAGCGCGCAGCCGATCAGGAACGCGCGTGAACGCATCCACGCTGGTAGCGACATCTTCGGTGCCTCCCGCCACCAGCGCGACAATCGCCGCTCTGGCGGTGACGGTGGCTCGGCATGCGGATCACTATCCGCAGCCATGTGCTCAGCGGGTTCAGCAACTGCAACAGGCAACTCCGCCGTCGTAGAAGTGATAATCGGTTCAACGACCGAAGCGGATGAAGCAGTGGCCTCTGGCGGCAACAACTTGCCAATGAAGCGGTAACCAAGGCCGTGCTGGGTCTGGATGTAACGCGGCTCATGCGAATGGTCGTCCAGCACCGAACGTAACTGCGCGATGGCACGGGTCAGCACCCCCGGCGTCACATGCCGATGGCCCCAGACAGCATCCAGCAACTGGTCGCGCACCAGCAATTCATCGGCATGCCGGAGCAGCATCAACAGCACGGCGAATGCTTTTGGCTCCAGCGATTGATACTGGCCGTCACGGCTGAGCGTATGCGCCAGCGCGTCCACCACGATGCCGTCGAAACGGTAGCGTTCGACCGCTTGACCTGTGTCACCAGGGTCTTCGACCGCACCCATCGGCAAGCCCTCATGAATTCCTCAGAAACCAGCGCAATGACTGTCTGAAGGCTCCGCCCGCCATCATGACCAATGCTACGCCCAAGCGGATGCTGGCGCTGCGTTCTCCCCTCCCGGACGCCCCCCACCCGCAGGAGCACCACCATGTACGCCATCGACCCCCGTCTTCCGCTGCCGCAGGTTCTGGACCAGTACTCGAGCAGCACCCCGCACCGTCGCAGCCACGTGAATGACTATCTGTTGGTTCCGCGTGAAGTTGAACATTTCAACGGCCTGCTGGTCCGTCTTGGCCGCACCCAGCCGCCGCTGCAGACCGACCAGTTGGCCACCGCGGCCCGTAACCTGAACAACGCCGCCCGAGACGACAGCGCCTCGCCCTGTATCGAGCAACGGATGCGCCACGCCCACCTGCTGGAACAGCTACTGCAGGAGAGCGACTGGGAGCCCGCTGCCGAGGTGAGCTGCGAGCTGCATATGGTCATTGCCTATCTGCACGCCAGCCACCAGCTGATCCCTGACTCGATCCCCGGCGTCGGCCAGCTGGATCAGGCCATCGTGATCGACACCGCCTGGCCGAAACTGGCCGGCGAAGTCGCCAACTTCCTCGACTACCAGCGTCTGCGCCAGCTGGAAGCCGAGCGCCAGGGCCGTGGCTACCATGACATCGCCTTCAACCGCCGCAGCTGGCTGGAACTGCGTGAGATCGAAGCCCGCCTGCATGAACACCAGCGGCGGGTGCGTGAAAGCAGCTACGCACCTGAACCGCTCAGCTACTTCCGTATCCACTGACAGCGACACCAACAGGGCGCCAGCCAGAACCACCCAGATTCTGCTGGAGCCCAGCGGACCGGGCCTGACGAGCATTGCCGTCAGGCCTGCGCCCGTCCTGATAGTGTGCACGTGCGGGCCAATGGCCCGGGCCGGCGCGGGTGGCAGGCATGTCAAGCCTTGCCCCACCCCGCCCCCGTCGCTACCCTGCACCGGCATACTTCTGGCTCCGCATGTCTACTTCTTCCCGCTTCGTCCATCTCCACGTCCACACCGAATTCTCGATGGTGGACTCCACCATTCGCGTACCCGCCAAACCCGATCAGGCCGACCCCAAGAAGGCCAAGCAGGCCAACCTGCTGAGCCGCTCGGTCGAAATGAAAGCGCCGGCATTGGCCGTCACCGACCTGAACAACATGTTCGCGCTGGTGAAGTTCTACAAGGCTGCCGAAGGCGTGGGCATCAAGCCCATCGCCGGCGCCGACCTGCTGATCACCGAGGACGGCCAGGACCCCTGGCGCATGACCTTGCTGTGCCGCGACCGCGAGGGCTACCTGAGCCTGTCAAGGCTGCTGACCCGTGCGTGGATGGAAGGCCATCGCAACGAGGGCGGCGTCGCCGTGCATCCACAGTGGCTGAAGGACGGCTGCAAGAATCTGTTCGCGCTGGCCGGCCGCCACAGCCTGGCCGGGCGTCTGGCCAATGATGGCCGCCACGATCTGGCCGAGCAGCAGCTCGCCGACTGGCAGCGCGTGTTTGGCGACGGCCTGCACCTGGAACTGACCCGCACCGGTCGCGATGGCGAGGAAGCCTTCAACCAGTTCGCACTGCAGGCTGCCGGCCAACGCGGCCTGCCGGTGGTGGCGACCAACGATGTGCGCTTCCTGTCGCCGGATGATTTCTACGCGCATGAAGCGCGCGTCTGTATTTCCACCGGCCGCGTGCTCGACGACCCCAAGCGTCCGCGTGAGTACAGCGCGGAGCAGTACCTGAAAACGCCGGAACAGATGTGCGAGCTGTTCGCCGACATCCCCGACGCGATCGACAATACCCTGGCACTGGCCGAGCGCTGCAACGTCGAAATGCGGCTGGGCACCTACTTCCTGCCCAACTATCCGGTGCCCGACGACCAGACCCTGGACAGCTGGATCCAGAAGATCTCGCGCGACGGCCTGGAAGAGCGCCTGCAGGTGCATCCAATTGCTGCCGGCATGACCCGCGAGGACTATGACGCGCGGCTGGAGTTCGAGCTCAACACCATCATCAAGATGGGCTTCCCCGGCTACTTCCTGATCGTGGCCGACTTCATCCAGTGGGGTAAGAACCAGGGCATTCCGATCGGTCCGGGCCGTGGTTCCGGTGCCGGTTCGCTGGTGGCCTGGGCGTTGAAGATCACCGATCTGGATCCGCTGCCCTACAACCTGCTGTTCGAGCGCTTCCTCAACCCGGAACGCGTGTCGATGCCCGACTTCGACATCGACTTCTGCATGGATCGCCGCGACGAGGTGATCGACTACGTTGCACGCAAGTACGGCCGCGAGCGCGTCAGCCAGATCATCACCTACGGCACCATGGCGGCCAAGGCGGTGGTGCGTGATACCGGCCGCGTGCTCGGCTTCCCGTATGGTCTGGTCGACGGCGTTTCCAAGCTGATCCCCAACATCCTCGGCATCCACCTGAAGGATGCGCTGGGCAAGGGCAAGGAAGGCACGAGTTCGGAAATGGCCTCGGCCGAGCTGATCCAACGCTACGAATCCGAAGACGACGTCCGCGACCTGATCGATCTGGCCTTGCAGCTGGAAGACCTGACCCGCAACGCCGGCAAGCATGCCGGCGGCGTGGTGATCGGACCGGAGCCGCTGAGCGAGTTCTGCCCGCTGTACGCCGAACATGACGATGGCGGCATCGGCAAGAACCCGGTCACCCAGTTCGACAAGAACGACGTTGAAGAAGTCGGCCTGGTGAAGTTCGACTTCCTCGGCCTGCGCACGCTGACCATCATTGATTGGGCGGTGAAGGCGATCAACAAGCGCCACGAGCGCGCCGGCATTCCGCCGGTCGATATCGCCCATATCCCGCTCGACGACGCACCGACCTACAAGGACATCTTCGCCAACGGCAATACCGGCGCGGTGTTCCAGTTCGAATCCTCAGGCATGCGCCGCCTGCTGAAGGACGCGCGCCCCGACCGGTTCGAAGACCTGATCGCACTGGTGTCGCTGTACCGCCCCGGCCCGATGGACCTGATTCCCTCCTTCAACGCGCGTAAGCACGGCCAGGAAGAAATCATCTATCCCGATCCGCGTACCGAAGTCATCCTGAAAGACACCTACGGCATCATGGTGTACCAGGAGCAGGTGATGCAGATGGCGCAGATCGTCGGCAATTACTCGCTGGGCGGCGCCGATCTGTTGCGCCGTGCGATGGGCAAGAAGGTGCCGGCGGAAATGGCCAAGCACCGCGAGATCTTCCGCGAAGGTGCAGCCACCGGCGGCGTTGACGGCCCCAAGGCCGACGAAATCTTCGACTTGATGGAGAAGTTCGCCGGCTACGGCTTCAATAAATCGCACGCTGCTGCGTACGCATTGGTCAGTTACCAGACCGCTTGGCTCAAGCGTCACTACCCGGCCGAGTTCATGGCCGCGACGCTGTCCTCTGACATGGACAACACCGACAAGGTGGTCGGCTTCCTGGCCGAGGTGAAGAACCTTGGCCTGACCGTGCTGCCACCGCGCGTCAACGATTCGGCTTATATGTTCGAGGCGGCCAACGCCGACACCATCCGTTATGGCCTCGGTGCGATCAAGGGCGTCGGCCAAGGTGCCTGCGAAGCGGTAGTCGAACAACGCGAACGCGGCGGCGAATACGCCTCGCTGCTGGATTTCTGCGCACGCGTGGAATCGGGCAAGCTCAACCGCCGCACGCTGGAAGCAATGATCAACTGCGGTGCCTTCGACGGCATCGGCAAGAACCGCGCGACCCTGGCCCTGCAGCTGCCGGAGGTGATCAAGGCCACCGAGCAGATGGCGCGCGAGAAGGCCTCCGGGCAGAACTCGCTGTTCGGTGCACCCGACCCGGTCAGCACCGCCAGCCAGCTCGACCTGCCCGAGAGCAAGGAATGGCCGCTGGCACAGCTGCTCAATGGCGAGCGCGAGACGCTGGGCTTCTTCCTCAGCGGCCATCCGTTCGACCCGTATGCCGATGACGTCAAGGAACTGGTCGGCACCGACCTTGGCGGACTCGACAAACTGATTGCACCGGCCTTCCCCTCCAAGGACGGCGAGAAGCGCGCCTGGCGCCAGGAATCCCCGGTGATCCTGGCCGGTATGGTCATTGGTGTACGCCGCAAGGGCGACAGCCAGGTCTTCGTGACCCTGGAAGACGGCAAAGGCCGGGTCGAATGCAGCGCATTCTCCGATGGCCTGGCCGAGTTCGGTCATCTCATGACCAAGGACCGCATCTTGGTGGTCAAGGGCGGCCTGCGCGAAGACGAGTTCAACGGCGGCTATGCGCTGCGCATCCGCCAGTGCTGGGACTACGAGCAGCTCTGCGCCGACCACGCCCTGCGCGTATCGATGCGCGTGGATGGCCGTGGCGGCCCGATCTGGCAGCGCATCGATGCCCTGCTTGCCACCGCCCGCCCGGGCCGTACCCCCCTGCGCCTGGACCTGCTGCTCAACGGCAAGCCCGGCAGCATTGCCGGCATGCTCGACCTCGGCAGCAGCGGCTCGGTGCGGGTCACGCCCAAGCTGCTCGATGCCCTGCGCGAGGACCCCGCCGTGCGCCGGGTCAAGGTCAAGTACAGCCCGCCCTGGGCCAATTGATTGTCCGGACGGACGCGTACGGGTTGATACGGCGCGTTCGGCTACACTTCCCCCCTTTCATTGCTGACGGTTTCCGATGAATCCGAACTACCTCGATTTCGAGCAACCCATCGCCGATCTGGAATCCAAGATCAAGGACCTGCGCAATGCCAGCGCCGGGCCGGCGGTCAATGTCGATGCTGAGGTCAAGGCGCTGGAAGACAAGCTGCGCCTGCGTACTGCCCAGATCTTCCGCAACCTGTCCTCGTGGCAGGTGCTGCAGGTGGCCCGCCACCCGTCGCGCCCGTACCCGCTCGACTACATCCGCATCTTCTGCGATGAGTTCCAGGAACTGGCCGGCGACCGCGCCTTTGCCGACGACAAGGCCATCGTTGGCGGCCTGGCCCGCATCGGCGGCCGCTCGGTGATGCTGATCGGCCACCAGAAGGGCCGCGACACCAAGGAAAAGGTGCGCCGCAACTTCGGCATGCCCAAGCCCGAGGGCTATCGCAAGGCCCTGCGCCTGATGAAGATGGCCGAGCGTTTCGGCCTGCCGGTGCTGACCCTGATCGACACCGCTGGCGCTTGGCCGGGCATCGATGCTGAAGAACGCGGTCAGTCCGAAGCCATCGCCCGCAACCTGATGGAAATGGCCGAGCTCAAGGTGCCGGTGATCTGCACCGTGATCGGCGAAGGCGGCTCCGGCGGCGCGCTGGCACTGGGCGTGGGCGACCGCACCCTGATGCTGGAATACAGCGTCTACTCAACCATCAGCCCAGAAGGCTGCGCCTCCATCCTGTGGAAGGACGCCGGCAAGGCCAAGGACGCCGCCGAGCAGTTGGGCATGACCGCCCCGCGTCTGAAGAGCCTGGGCCTGATCGACAAGATGATCCGCGAGCCGATCGGCGGCGCCCACCGCAATCCCACGCAGATGGGCAAGCGCCTGAAGGCCGTGCTGCTCAATGAGTTGGACGCGCTTGAAAAACTGCCGCTCGATGAGTTGCTTGATCGTCGCTACAAGCGCCTGCGCAGCTACGGTGCCTACGAAGCGGCCTGAGCCGCTTCCGCCACAGGGACACACGGATGAGTCCGATCATTCTGCTTTCGCTGATCCTGCAGGTCGCCTGCTGCGTACACGTGGTGCGCACCGGGCGACCGCTGTACTGGATCTTCATCCTGCTGTTCTTCTCCTACCTGGCAGTGTTGATCTACGTGATCGCCGAAGTACTGCCGGACCTGCGCAACAGCCCGTCCGCGCGCCGCGGCCTGCGTCAGGTCCGCGACCAGATCGACCCGCAGCGCGGCAAGCGCCAAGCCGACCAGCGCCTGCGGGTTTCCGACACCGCCGACAACCGCAGACGCCTGGCCCAGGAACACCTGGACCGCGGCGAATATGCCGAAGCGGCGACGCTGTACGAAGGTGCGCTGCGCGGACTGCACAGCGAGGACCCGGACCTGATGCTGGGCCTGGCCAAGGCCCAGTACGGCCTGCAGCAGCCGGCACAGGCGCGCAAGACGCTGGAAGCCTTGATCGCGGCCAACCCCAACTTCCGCTCGCATGACGGCCACCTGCTGTATGCCCGTACCGTGGAGGACAGCGCGGACATCCCTGCCGCCCTGCACGAGTACGAGGCGATGATCGGCGGCTACCCGGGCGAGGAAGCACGGCTGCGCTATGCCTTGCTGCTCAAACGTGCGGGGCGCGAGGACGATGCTGCCAGGCAACTGCAGAACATCCTCGACCGCGCCGAGACATCACCGCGCTACTACCAGCAGGCACAGCGTGCGTGGATCGATGCCGCACGCAAGGAACTGCGGCAGCTGACGCCGGCAGGCTGAGTTCGCCTGTTTTTTTTGTGGGAGCGGGGGGCGGCGGCGGGCCGGCCACACCACACCACCCCGGAGCGGCTATGATTTATGTAGGTTGGGCGGGAGGGGCGTGGGGCGCCCCGC
>NZ_JBRREG010000005.1:0-87814 GCF_056760155.1 Stenotrophomonas sp. STEN022 | reverse complement strand
CGAGGCGGCACCGGCCGGCGTCAGCGTGATCACACCCGTGGCCGGATCGATCGCGTACCAGCCGTTGTCGTTACCCGCGCTGATCGCGAAGGTCACGTTGTCGCCATCCACATCGCCGGCCTGGACCTGGCCCAGCTCGACGCCTGCTGCGGTGTTCTCGTTGTAGCTGACCGTGTAGCTGGCAGGCGTCGGGTTGCCTGCGCCATCGGTGCCCGGCGGGGTGAAGATCGTGCCCGGCTGATTCGGACCCGGCGGCGTGCCGCCCTGGTTCGGATCTTCAAATGCCGGCGGATCATTGACCGGTGTTACGGTGACGATGACCTTGCTGGTGGTGGTCCCACCTTCACCGTCATCAATGACCACGGTAAACTCATCAGTACCGTTGTAGTTCGGAGCGGGTACGTAGCTGTACTCGCCAGTCTCAGGGTCGATGGTAACGGTGCCATTTGTGGGAGGCTCCCCGATCACATAGGTAAGCTGATCACCATCAGCGTCAGTTGCCGTGATCTTGCCGTCGATAGCAGTGTCTTCCGGCGTAGTGAGCTCATAGTCGCCTGAATCAGGATCGAAGCTCTGGCCGGGGATGTAGCCTGGATCCGTGGGATCCAAACCTTCGTTGGGATCTACTGGCACAGGCAGGTCATTGACCGGTGTAACGTCGATACGGACTGTGCTGGTGCTGCTGCCACCATGACCATCAGTTACGGTGACGACAAATCCATCTTGACCGTTGTAGCCAGGCTTCGGCGTATAGGTGTACTCGCCAGTCTGTGGATTAATCGTAACCGTGCCATTCGCCGGCTGCGTGGTGACGGCATAGGTCAGCGCGTCACCATCTGCATCAGCGCCGGCTACACGTCCGCTCACGGGATCATTCTCCGCGACGGTGTGCGCGTAATCCGGCGATTCTGGTGGCCGATTGACGTGCTTGTCATTGTCATCGTCTTCGACTGCTGCATAGACAGCCCCCGCACCGACGAGCGACAGTGCAGCAATCGCCCAAGCCGGCAGACCTGCTGCGGCGGGAACAAGTCCTGCGGCAGCGAGGTCCTCTTGAATCTCGGCAAAGTGGAAGTCCGACCAAGGACTGGTGTATTGCCCCCACCAATGCACTCCTTCCACATCTTCCAGGACCAGGTCACTACGGTGGCCTTGATCGTCTTGGACGAAGAAGTCGCGGATGGTCAGCGTGCTGCCATCTTTGAGGACAATCAGGAGGTCACTACCGACCTGTTCGAAGCGCTCAACCGTCTCAGGACCGACCTTGATCTTGACGATGCTGGGTTGCGCAAGCGCCAAATCCCCAGAATCAACAACGGCAATTTTGCCGGACGACTTGGCGATGACTTCCGTATTCATGCTTTCCCTCGTTATAAGACTTCTGAAAAATTTTGCGCGGACTCAAACCACAGCCCGTGCATCGAACCCGAAGGCAAGTCACAGGCGAAGGGATCACTTGTCAGCGCGCTGCCACTACCGCCGTCGGTTGGTAGCGCAAGTCCAAAACCACCGTTCTGCTGCAACGTTGGCATCAAATTCGAAACGTACGACCAGTGCGTACAAAGCGTTGCTACACGCTCGCTCGATAGCTCCTGCGAACGAAGGCTCTGCGGAAGTTGTAGTCATCGGCACTTCCCACGGCAAAACCGCCGCAGCGTCATACCTGCTAAAGCTCCCTTCAAGAACCGGGTGGTACGCCACGTGTCCAAAGGCACGATGTCACCCACCGCTGTACCGGCCATTGCCAAGACGTGCAGTAAAAGGCACCTTGCGGAATGCGCTTCTCCTGCCCCCCCTTCTCCCCGTGAACTACAAGACCGATGGCTCGTAAGAAAAACGTGGAGATGCAAAGGCAATCTAGGTATGCACCCGGAGATCATCAATCTCCAATTAATCACCTTTGCTCACCTTGCGTGAGCAAAGAAACGCCAGCATGCAAATGAACTACCGCATCGGCCTGAACTTTCCAGAAAACCTAGACAACGCGCCCTCTATTTGACGCGATTCCAAAGAGGGACGTGTCGACAAAGAGACGAGAAGATACCCCTGTCAGGGCTCAAACAAATACCCCGCCCCTCTCACCGCCTGCAAAGGTAGCGGCTCCCCCGAGTTCTCGATGCACTTTCTACGCAGGCGATAGATAAGCATCTCGAGCCTGTGCGGATCAAAGCCGTCGGCATCAGCTGTCAGGTTCTTTATCAAAGTCTCACGGGAGACCGGCTCATTCGGAGCAGCCGCCAATATCCTCATCACCTGGCGCTCGGCTTGGTTCAAGGTCAATGCGACGCCTGCAGGCGTCAAGAGAGCCCAGCCATTCCTGTCCAGAACCCATGTACCAGGATGCGTTGTTTGAGACTCATGACCCATACGCCGCTTATGGACGTTGCGCAAAGTTTCAATTACCTCATCCATCTCCGTGGGCTTCACCAGGTAGGCGTCTACGCCGGCGCGCAACCCACGCAGGCGCTCCGAAGTCTTCCCCTGTCCGGTATACATGACGATTCCCAACGATGGTGAAAGACCACGCATGTGCTTGGCAATATCGATACCATCGTCATCCGGCAAACCCACATCCAGAAGAACAAGGTCAAATGGGGACCCAGCCCACATGCGATAGAACTGCAATGCACTAGCAAGTCCGATAGCATCGAACCCCGCACTTCGGAGAATAGGAACCATGATCTTCTCCCGAAGCTCTTCGTCATCTTCCACAATTGCGAGGCGCGGTAACAAGATCATGTTCTCGGGGGCGGTTCCTTGCATCATCATATCGGATACCGCAGGACTGGATCGAGGCAGTATCGTCAGCTAGGTCTACTGCCTTTCCAGAATTCAGATCAGAATTCAAGGCAACTTTAGGAACCGCCGGCCAGAGGAAGAAGGATCCTCACGATTGTCCCGCGCTTCAGCTGAGCATCGAACTCGATCTTGCCTCCCGCTTCCAGAATCATGTCGCGCACCACGGACAAACCGAGGCCAGTTCCCATTCCGCTGGGTTTAGTCGTAAAAAATGCCTCAAATGCTTGCATGCGCACGTCTTCCGACATCCCTACTCCGTCATCGGAACATGTCAGGCATACCCAAGCCTCATCTGATCTTTCTGCTTGGATGTGGAACGTTCCGATGTCGGCGATTGCGTCCCTCGAATTGGCGGCGATGTTTATGATCGCCAATCCAAAGTGATCGACATCCATCCGCACGGGCAATTCGCCTTCCGCGCAATCCAAGCGCAACCGAACCCTCGATCCGAACAGTTGCTTAAGCATCGGCTGCAGCTCCTGAAGCAAAAGGCGTACGTCAAAAACCTCAGGATTTGCGACCTCTTGCCTGCTGAAGTTCAACAACTTGCGGCTAATAGCCAGAGCACGCTTGGCCGCGATATCCACCGCTTCCATCGCCTCGTAGAGTGCTTTTGTCCCACCGTCCGCCAGACGATCCCGCTGTGCCGCATAACCAAGGATAATACTCAAGACGTTATTGAAGTCATGCGCCGCACCACTGGCAAGACGTCCAATAGCCTCCATCTTTTGTGCATGGATCAGTTGGCCACGCGCGCGCTCTCGCTCACGGGTTTCCTCTTGGAGCTGCCTATATGCCAATTCAAGCTCGCGCCCACGGGCATTCGATTCATCCAAACTATGACGTAGTGCAGCCACAGTCCGATCAAATATGATCGCGATAACCAACCAGACACCGGCTAATGAAAGCGCTTTACCCAGCCCACCTACTTGCATCGTGTCTGCGCCGAGAGCTACACGCGAAGAATCTACAATCAGCGTAACTACCAGGATCATGAGTAGCGTGGAGAAAGTCAGCCACAATGCTCGCCGGCCGAGAGCCAGGCCACCAAGCGCCAGCAAGATCATCGGCATAGGATCGAACGGCAGACCCGCCAATCCGGTTGCGACGTAACTTGCCGCCATGGATAGCAGCACAACGCCAAGAAACAATTGCAGGCTCCAACGGAAGCGTCCTGTTCGAATCAACCAAACGCCCGTCCACATCGCGAACGTCATCAGCACATCGGTTGAGATATCGACGACCAGGGCTCTCGAATTGGCTACAGGCCCGGACCACTTGCCGCCAAGCACTGCATACAGAAACAGAGTTTTGTTGAGAGGGATGAATATTCCGAGGAATATCAGGAGCACTTGCAGGAACGGTGCATTGCGCCTATCAACGGGATCGTCCACCGGAGCGCTGAAGAGCCATCTCTTCAGGGTATTGAAAAGATTGAAGCGTTTGATAAAAGAACCTACCTTGCTGCTCTTGAAGACCGGAATCGCTCGCGGTTGCGCTGCCCGGACGCACTCCGCCATGTTCTCCATCATCTTCATTCGCCGAGATCGAAGCTCCCCTAGAAACGCAGAACCGTCCCCTCCTCCCTACCACCAAGACAGTCCGCTTCTGGGGGAACCTCAGCGCTCGATCTTCAAGTCCCAAGCCAAAAATTTAGCTACCCGCCAAAACACAATTACCCGTGGCTATTTGAAACGCACATTGACCCCAACCTCCCTACCTCGCTATCTGGCGAAGGGAAAGCAAAGAGGAAGGACTTTGGGCTGAGCCGGAAGCGAGAACCTCACCCGTTGCCCGCCAGCCTCACCTTCACTCGTCGATCGCCTCTACCGGACAGAAAACAGCAACCGTCCCCCGCCGCTCTAGGTGGTGAAATTGCGTTAGCGGCTGGTTAGAATTGGTGACAAAGACGACCACTTCTGCGGACGAGGCAAATGAGTGTCACTTTAGACGCCAACATCTGCCCGCCTCTCTTCGAGAGATTTCTGGGCGAGCAGCGCCCGATGCTGATCAACTTTTTGCGTGGACGAGGGATCTCCTTGGACGATGCCCAAGACATCGCGCAGGAAAGCCTCTATAAGTTGACACGCTATCGCGACTCCCCAGCCGAAGCCTTGAAGCCGTTGCTGTACCGAATCGCACTCAACGCACTCCACGACTCTCGGCGACGGCAGCCCCCCCTCCATCAGACATCCCTTTCTGATATGGACTTACAGGTCCATGCCATTTGGGACGAGATGCCACGTCCGGAGCAATGGGCTGAAGACAGAGAGGAGCTTGCGCGTGTCCAAGCCGCGATCGGACGTCTGCCGGAACGCTGCAGGGAGATCTACCTGCTCAATCGTATTGAAGGAATGAGTTACAGCCAGATCTCGAAAAATTGCGACATCTCAGTCAAAACGGTCGAGAAACATATCGGGAAGGCACTGACCTTGCTAAGGAAGCTGCTCTCCGATCAAACACATCCCGTGAGCGTATTGGAGCAGCGCCCATGAACACTACGCCCCCGCCTCTCCAAGATTTGCCCTGTTCGGCGGAAGATTGGCTGGCACGTCTACTGTCATCCGAATGCAACGCATCTGATCACGCTGCTTTCGAGGATTGGCTGGCCGTGTCCCCACAAAACGTGCTCGACTACGCTGAGGTTGAACGCATTCACCAGCTGACCGGGATACTGGAAGCGGATCCCACGCCGCGGGAGATGATGCATGGCCCCGCCAGCCACATGCCGATTGCTCGACGCAAGCGTACCTTGCACCGTTCCTTTGCCTGGGCCGCAGCCCTGGTTCTCGCCGTATGCGGAGGGCTCTGGCTTCTTGCTGATTCTCGAACCATCTCACCAAGCAGCGAGTATGCGACGGAAGTCGGCAAGCAACGTCATCTCGACCTTCCGGACGGATCTACCTTGCTTCTGGATACCAACACCCGTGTCCAAGTGTCATACGAACGCACGAGGCGACACGTCACTCTACTAAGAGGGCGGATACAGGCCAGTGTCGCGCACGATGAAAATCGGCCCTTCGTGGTGACCTCGGGAATCGGCAGCATTCGTGCGTTGGGCACTGTCTTTCAAGTGAAGCAGCAAAATGACGGCACCTCCGTCGCCTTGCTGGAAGGGCGCGTCATTGTAAGCACCGACAGCAGTTCCCTTCGTGATGCCGTTGAGCTGCGTCCGATGCAGCAACTGACGTATGACACAACAGGGAAGCTTGAGTCGCCCGGAAGCATTGAGCCCGATGACGCGGAGAGTTGGACACAAGGCCGTCTGGTTTTCAAAGAAGAGCGCCTGGAGGACCTGATAGCGGAGTTCAATCGATACTCCAATGACCAGCTGGTGCTGTCCCGGAGCGAACTTGGAGATATCAAGGTCAGCGGTGCATTCAATGCCAGCGACCAACCTGCGTTGCTCTCAGCCCTGCGCCAGGGATGGGGACTACAGGCGCAATCCATCGGAAACAATCGGATCGAATTGTCTGAGCTAGCACAGTAGGTGCCGGGGCATTGTCGGCTATGGCGATCACTCCTTGCGGCAAATGCCGCCTAACGACCGTGCTTCGTGATTCCGCTAAGGAAAGCTTGGTTCGGCTGCTCCTTCTGACATCCTTGGCAATTGCCACGCAAAGCGCCGTCGCAGGACAGGCAAACACTCCCGCACCTTCCAGGTATGAGATCGGCGCGAGCACACTTGATGAGGCGCTGCAGTCCTTTGCGCACCAATCAAGGATCCAGCTGCTCTATTCGTCCGTGCTGGTACGAGGCAAACACAGTGGCGGCTTGCAGGGAAATCACACCGCTGTAGGCGCGCTCGCACGGCTACTGGCCGAGCATGGACTGACGGCGGTTGCGGTGGACGCCAACACCTACCTCCTGCGAAGCACCAGGAGAAATGTACGTGAAGTCACCACGGCCAAGAGCCCGGAAGCCGGCCTTGACACGAGCATGGCCGAGCTCGCCAAGGTCACCGTAACCGGCACACGTATTCCGCAGACCTCCCTGGAGCTGTCGATTCCCATGTCTGTCATAACGGCAGAAGACATCGAGCGTAGCGGGCAAAGAACGCTCCACGATCTTCTGGGTGAACGTCCTGGCCTCGTGAGCCACCCTCCCATGACCGTCTCCAGCGAAGGAAGAAACTATCCAACTGTCGCAGCCACTGGCGCCAGCCTCTATTCCCTCGGGCCAAGGGCAACGCTCTACCTATTGAATGGCAAGCGTATTGCTTCATTCGGCCTCGCTTCCAACGACCTCGGTGGGCTAGTCGATCTGAACACGATTCCTTTGAGTTTCGTTGACCGCATTGAGATCCTGCGTGGCGGCGCCTCTGCGATCTACGGGGCCGACGCAATGGCGGGCACCGTCAACATCATCCTGAAGAAGGACCACGAAGGAAGCGAAATATCCTCGCGTCTCGGTGTCTCACAGCAAGGGGATGCGCTGTCACGTCAAGCTTCGGCTACCTTTGGAATGCGGACTAACACCGGCGGGCACCTAATGCTTGCGGCGGATATTTCTTCACAGAGCGAGCTCGGTGGTGACCGCCGCGATTGGCACACCAACAATCGCTCCCGATTCGGTTTATCTGATGATCGACGACTCATCGGCTTCTCGACTTCGTCGGGGATTCATCTGGGCTCGCTGCCGCAATGTCAGGCAGCAGGTGAGAACCCCGACTCTCCCTATTGTCGTTTTGATGCCGCGAGATATCGCACTTTGCAGCCCAAGATGCGCAACAAATCTGTTTATGCCCGGTGGGATCAAGATTTGGGTAGTTCGCTCTCACTTTACTTTTCGGGCTTGCATACCCGGAGCGAACAAGTACTGCAAAACTCGCCTGTTTACACCTTCTTTCGGATTACGCCCTCGCACCCAGACTATGCCCTGGCTCCGGAGCCCAACACGGATGTCGACTATGCGTTCTATGAACTCGGGGCCCCTAGAAACCATACTGCCAGCACTACGAGCGATGTATCCATCGGAGTGGACGGCTTGGCTCTAGGCTGGAACTGGAACGTTGCCCTATCTCGCAGTGAGAGTCGGGTACACAGTGCCACTGACAACGTTCTGATTCGAGCGAACATAGCGGAGAACATCAATCGCCTTCGCATCGATGGATCGGACAATACAGAGGTCGCGAACGCGATGCGAGGCTCTATCCATCCCACTGGATACTATTCAATCAGCACGCTGGAGGCTACATCGAGCCGCCCGTTATTTGAAGTGTTTGATGCGACTGCACAGATTGTGGTGGGAGCGGCACTTCACTTCACCCGACGTCGGAGCATCCCGGATCCTCTGCAGATCAGCAATCGCATTGCTTTGGGCTCGACAGTCGTCGAGCCACTCGACCTTCATGGTCGTGACTCCTCCCTTCTCACTGAACTCAACTTGCCGCTGCATCGAACACTACAGGTCGACGTGGCTGCCCGCCTGGATCATCACCAGGGATTCCAGTCCAACACCTCACCCCGGATTGGTTTCAAGTGGACACCAAGCCAAACCTTTCTTGCACGCGCCAGTCTCGGCGAAGGCTATCGCGCGCCCAGCCTGAACGACGCACGCGTGCCGTTCAACGGCATGACCGAGACCCTGCTCATGCCCGCCACTCCTCAACTGATGCCCTGCATACGGGTAGGCTCGGATCAATGCCGAGTTGAGTACAGCGCGGGCGGCAACCCTCATCTGCGCGCCGAATTTTCGCGCAGCCAGACCATTGGGGTAGCATGGGCACCGTCACTCGCCTTCAGCGCGACCCTGGACCACTACCACATTTCGCGCACCGGCGAATTCGGAATTGCCGATGCTCGCTACTACCCCTCTCTTTTCCCGGAGGGGCTGATCCGCGATGCCAATGGCGTGCTCTATCGCGCCAACCGCTTTCTGGCCAACATCGGCAAGTCCGAAACCCAAGGATGGGAACTCGAGACCAACTATCTGCTGCGGCACGATGCGCTTGGCGAGCTTGGCATCCGCGTAGCTGCACACTATCTCAGCCGGTACACCACTTCGACCATCATCGAACCCAGGGCCGTCGAGCGCGCCGGGCATGAAACGCCCAAGTTGACCTTTCTGGGCGACATGCAATGGCGCCTTGGCCACTGGACTACGACCTTGACAGTGCGCCATTTCGGCTCCTCATACGCCTATCCCGCCGACAAGGCCTGCCCTAAGGAAAATCATGATGCAGGCAAATGCAGAAATCCTGCCGGGACACTCTTGGGTCTCAACGTTCGCTACTCAGGCCTGGAGCACTGGTCCTATGCATTTGATGTCAACAACATGCTTGATAGGCGCCCTGTGAACTATCGCTTCTACACCGGTGGTTACAACGCAGCAGTCGACGACGTTTATGGGCGCTACTTCACGATCGCTGCGACATATCGCTTTTGATATTGATGACTTGAGCACAATCCAGCGTTGCCGGTACGTCAGCTAGATCATTGCCAACTCTCTGCACACCCGAACCTGACAGCCCGTCACTTTGGAACCCGCGTAGCGGGGTGCCAGCATGATTGGAATCTGGACCAACCCTGATGAGCTGTCGACTCACAGTAAATTTGACCTAGGCATTCTTAGAGGTCTCTGAGCGAATTGGCCCCGTGGAGACCTTCCATACGTATGCGCGATTCCACCGAGAGCTAAATCTTCACGCCGTTGAAGCAGGTTGAGGCCGGAAGGCAGATCACGGACTTCTATCATGAGGTGGGTATTCCCGATACGACTTACTACGTGCGGACGTCGACGCACGGCGGCACGGACGCTTCGGACATGCGGCAACGCTGAAACCAAGCAAACAACGCTCGACTGGAGGTATGCGGCAATGGCTATGGCAAATCTCCCCCTAAGTGCCAGTGAAAGCGAGGGGACCCCGTAGATGTACCCAGGCAAGCCCGGACCAAAGCGCACAAAAAAGCCCGCATTTCTGCGGGCCTGGTATGAATTCTGGACTTGCTTGGACGCCGTGGGCGTCAGGCAATGGTGCGCTTATCTGACCCAAATAGTCGATACAACAGTATGTTTTTATTAAATAAAATTAGATTTTTTCTGTAAAAATACCCCCATTTGTACCCCTCCCTTGAACGGATGTTCCTGGACTCGGTCGGACCGAGGTGCGGTCGATCCACTTAGACACACCTTTTACGCACAAGGCAAAAACATGGCCTTAAGGCTTCGCTTCTTCTTACGGGCAGGCACAGGAGCATAGAGCTCGGCCCCCCCCTGTTCGATCTCAATAGCGACTTCAGGCAAACCACATACCTAGTCGGCGTTCCGCATTTCAGTTCAGTCGCCCCCCCCCGATCGGCCACACTACCTTCGCCATCTGTGATCGAGGTACGCCCATGGCTACGCGCGAAGAACTCTACGCTGCAGTTTGGAACGAGCCTCTACGCAAGCTTGCGGAACGTTTTCAGGTCTCGGACAGCTACTTGGCACGGGTATGTGACTCACTCAACATCCCGCGCCCTAATGCGGGTCACTGGGCGAAGAAGGATGCCGGCAAGGCTTCGCCTCCACCCAAGCTACCCCCAACCCAGATCGGCGAACCGACTGAATGGCATCCAGGCGGTGGCGTCCTCGTCCGTCGATCAATGCCACGCGCAAAGCCGACCCGAGCGCACACCCCCAAAAGCGCGCCCCTGAAAACCCACGGCCTGATTCAGGGCGCCATGAGCGATTTCCTAAGGACACGAAGGCTCGATCACTGGTGGGACTACCTCAAGCCCTACAAATACAATCTAGTAGATATCACGGTCAGTCCGACAAACTTGGAACATGCACTGACCTTTGCCAATGCCCTGTTCCTCGCCCTCGAGGCCAAGGGGCACCGAGTCAGCCTTATCGACCGCCGTCATTTTGGCGCTTGGCGCAGGCGAGCCTTCGGTATTGGGGAGCGGCCTGACCAGCAGGAAGAACACAACCCCAATGCCTGCACTTGGGCGCCCAAGCGCCTGACCGTAGTCAGTATTGACGGGAATATGGTCGGTCTCTCAATAGTCGATATAGCGTTGCCGACCCTGCTCCGCTATATCGGCAACAGCAACTACGTGCGCGACGCCGAGTACGTCAGTCCAAAGGGGCGCTCCAGTCATGCGAGTGAGACATGGACTTTCACCCGGGATTGCCCAACCGGCCGATTGCGCTTGGTAGCCTATGCGCCGCACTGTCGCGTCGATCTGGCCGAGCACTGGCAAGAGAACGGGAAGTCCCGAATGATCGCGCGCTTGCCGGATATCGTCGCCGACATCGAAGCATTCGGGGCAAAGATGCCCGTACTGATCGCAGAGGGAAACGCGCAACTGGAGCGCGAACGTCGGCAGTACGAAGCCGAACAACGGCAATGCGCGATACTGGAGAACCGACGACGCATCGAGGAGTCCAATAGGCAAAGCCAAGAACAGTTGGACGCCCTCATCCGCCACTGGGCCGAAATCAAGGCGCGATCGGAATTCCTCGAGCGCCTGGAACAGGATATCGCCCGCCTGCCCGAATCCGAACGCTCGCCATTAGAGGCGCGCCTGACGCTAGCCCGCGAACTGGTCGGCCCGATCGACCCCATGCCGCATTTCCAAGCTTGGCTGACACCAATGGAGCGCTATTCCCCGAGACACCTCGAAGAGGATGGATGAGGCGATGGATACCTGCCCCCTTGTGGAAGCCGGGACCAAGCCCGAAGCCGACACAGAGACCGAGACCGCTTCATTGGCATCGGGCAATGAGGACTCCCCCTGATCAGTACGTTCCATCGATCAATCGTCCATCGTCACCTGCGTAGTCGTCTGTGTCCTCGCCCTCAACGCTCAGCATCAGCGGCGGCGCGTAGCGCCGTCCGCTGCATGCTGTTGTCAGGCGACCCGCAGGATGCAATCACAGCACCTCGCCGACCTTAGAAAACAGGCGCTCAAAGCGCTCCAGTTCATCAGGTTTGAGTGTCGCGGCCGTCAGCGCCGGCAGCACGGCCTGCGCGACGCGGTAATGATTGAAGCCCCCATCCTTCAGCAGTGTGATGTCCTTGGCCTTGAGCCACTGATTGATGCGCTCGATCATGCGCGGCTGCGAGCCCAGCTCGGCGACCGTTAGCGTCAAGCCGTTCAGTTCCCTAGCATAGGCTTGGTTGAAAGCCGCGATATAAGCGTCGGCGGGAAGCAGGTCTTCGATATCTGCTTCGGAAGGCACAGGGTCCAGAAACATTGAGAAGTCGAGGACGCGCTTGCGCTCGATCAGCTTCTGCCGAATCAAGTCTTCCAGCTTCTGATGCGGACCGCTGGCGCGGTCATGCAATACCGCAAGCTTGAGTTTATTCGATCCCAGCAGCGCGACGAAGGTAACCAACTTGTCGAGGCCACCGACTGGCACCAGGATCGCGTCGCCGAGCCCTTGCTTACCTGTGGCTTCCAGCAGCCCGCCCATGTGCTGCAGCACAATCAGGTCGGCCGGGCCTTCGATCAGGATGTTCTTCTTGGCGATGAACAAGTTCTGCGCAATGGAGTAGCCAAGCGCGGCCTGCAGGGGGAACACGCTCTCATCCGAGGAGCCGGCAAGGTTGCCGGTGATCCGCGTGCCTTCCTTGACGCGGTCTTCGACGACGCGCACATCCTCTAGTCTTGCACTGTCCACCATGAACGGCGAGTGCGTCGTGTAGATGATCTGGTGCTGGCCGGAGAGCTCGCGGATGTAGGCCAGGAAGTCGGCCTGCGCCAGCGCGTGCAGGTTCAGACCCGGTTCGTCGAGCAGCAGCACGAGCGCATCCTTCGTCGCGGCGCGCGACTGAACGGCGTCAAACCAGACTAGGAAGCTAAAGAACCAGATGAAGCCCTTGCTGCGTTGGTCAAACGGCACCGTGACGCCGTGCCGGCGGTTCTTGATGCGGATGTAGAGGTTGACGCCGCTGTTGTAGGGCGCAACGTCCTTGCTGTCGCTCTTGAGGTCGAACTCCACGTCTAGGTCGTGGTTTTGCTTCCAGAACTCGAAGACCTTCTGCGTGATGTTCAATCCAATGGCTTCGAGCTTGGCCTTCGCGGTCTCGTAGCCCTCTTCGCTCATCAGCTCTTTCAACGTCGTGCCGGCGAGCTGCAACAACCCCTGCGCGGTCTCATCGGCGTCGGTAAGTTGCTCGGCAGCATCACGCTGCTGCAGCGTGGGCAGGTTGATCTTGCCTTCGAGCAGTTTGTAGTCGTCGAAGTAGAGGAACTTCGGCAGCACAGGCGACAGGTAGGTCTGCCAGATGTGGCCGTCAACCAGCCCCCAGCCGTTCGCCTTGATCGCGCGCGAACGCCACAGTGTCGCGAACGTTGCCAGCCGGTTGTCCGCCGGCAGGCTAAGGTCCTCAATCTTCGTGAGCGCATCCTCAAGCCGCGCCGCACCGTTGAAGACCTCATCCTTGTGTTCCAGATCGGCGAGCGGATTCTGGAGAGCATCGACCGCTGCCCTCTGGTCGATGTGGAAGCCTATGGAGTTCGTGTTGGCGATGGTCGTGTCGCGCGTGAAAGTGCTACCCGCGGTGACGATTTCGGCGCCGCCAAAGACTTCCGCGTTGATCTTGTCGGCGAGCGTCTTCTCGATGCGAAAGGTCAGCTCGACCGCTTTCTGGTAGTTCTTCGATTCGTGCTGTGGCCGGTAGCGCACCAAGTCCTTACGCGGATAGTCGGCAACGTAGTCGAACGGGGCTGCACCAAGCGGCATAGCCTTGTGCAGCGCTTCGAGAAACGCCGTCTTGCCGGATTCGTTCTTGCCGACCAGCACCGTCACCGCGTCGGCAAGCGCCACGGGTGTTGAGTCTTCGATAGACTTGTATTTCCAAACCTGCGCTTTGACAAGTGTTAGCACTTTGCCTCCGAAGTTCTCTTTATGAGATCAGCTACGAAAACCGCTTGATTGTTCGACAAAACACACAACAACCAGGATCCCCGGGCCGGTTGTACGATTTGTCCACCGCGCACCGCGTGGTGGAGCATCCCTGTAATACGGCTCGATCTTATGCATGCTAAGTCATCCTAACAAGCAAACATATAACCGGATCCGGGACACCGGTATTGGTAACGCTGGAAGTTCGCTTTGGGTTGGAAGCTCCCGGCGCGATGCGAGCATAGGCGGCCCAGCTCAATCCGATGTTTCGACAATGAGTTTCGCTCGCTCTAGCAATTCGTCGTAAGTGACGATCTCCGGGCCTTGCAAGTGCCGTCGAAAAAGTTCAAAGCTTGAGTACCTGTCTTCGTTTACACCATGTGGTGTGACAAATTGCTCCAAGTCTCCACAGACAACTACAGAACGCGGCCGTATAAGATACGCGTCGTCGCTAACCGGGTTGCCCTCGTTGTCAGTCGGGCGCAGTGACTTTTCGATTGTGCGTTCCGCAAGCTGGATGGTGCGTTGGACTTGCGATATCGCACCTACCAGTTCTCCTGATGGCGCCCAAACTCCCGGTCGATACGGCTTGTGTTTGAGCAATGGCGTGGTGTGGGCCTTAATTTCAACGAAGCACAGTGCGCCAATGCGACCTCGTGTTCTGAGCAATCCATCGGTTCGTTTGCCGGCCCCAGCGACTGAAGCGCCAGCTACGACACGTTCCAACTTGCCGCTGTCGATCGCTCCGGCTGATGTAATAAAGAGGGTCCCGCCAAAGATCCATTGATTCTCTTCGAAAAAATTTTGCCAGACGGCCTCGGCTCCGTTTCCAGCCCTATCTTCCTCCTCTTTGAAGCGAAGCGGATCGCGAAGAAGCGCCTCGAACCGCCTGATCTGCTGCTTTCTGTAGGCTACAGCGACTACATCTTTCTCGGTCACTTCGTCTCGAAGGACACTCTCCAAGAGTTGTGTATCCGACCCCACAAGGGCCCGAACGGCTTCCGGGGTGATATCGAGACGTTGGAGTTGGTTGACGCCGATACGAAATTTTCCGCTAACTTGGAAATCGCCTTCTCGGGCTAGTGAGGCGATCTCCAGGAGATCGTCAATCTCTTGGCCAAAGAGCGAAAAGTGAGTGTTTCTGCTGGGTAGATCGTTGCCGTCGCCCATGTTGAAGTTCTGTAGCACTAGGGAGCGTATGTGTCGAGGATCTTCGATTACGTATAGCTTGATCTGCCGCTTGCCAGTGCGGGTGGTCCGGAGCACTAGCTCATGCTTCACGATCCCGAGTACTTCGCCCTGCACATCGGGAAAGACCCTGTCCAAATACCGTGCTCGCTTAGGGGGCTGCTCAGGCTGATCTTCAGCAATCACCTGCCCTTTCAGCTCGAACGATTTGGACCCGTATATTCGCCCTGGGACCTTGTTCGCCACGTAAAACTCGTCGTCAGACATAACGCCTCCCAGCCCCTGATCGCCAAGTCACTGAGAATAATACTACGCTATCTGCATCGCCAAATAATGCTCGCCCTTTTCGCCCCACCGTGTGAAAACACCTGCTAATAAACTAAAGCAAGGATAGAAGGGTCACGCACTTTTCAAACGTGCCGTCATGGCGTTCTGCACCACCCAGATGAACCCACCCGGCTGGTGGGAGGGAAGCGTCAAAGCCGGGGGGCGTCAGCCCGCTTTCGGCAGCTTGACCGGCAGAGTGGCCGACACATTCCACAAGCTCGTCATCTATCGCTGTGCGATAGCTCCAGAAGTAACCAAGTTCTAGAAAAGAATGATCGACCTAATGCTTATGGTCAAAAAGGGCAGCCCGCGGCCAATCAGTATGATCGGCAAACAGGAGACTCACAGCAGACATGGTCGCAGGGGCTGTCGAAATGCCCCCCCGCCTACCGTTAGGGGGCTGATCAGCAGTTCCTGCGCCGCGGCCTGGCGACAATTCGGACTGCAGTTCATTGCTCCATCGATAGCTACACCGACCACCCTGCAGGAAACGCGTCGACCACCTACATGCCACTACTGCAAACTGGAAGTTCAGTGAATATCGACTATCGCACCCTATTTATACAAGCAACGAACGATTCAATCGCGCTTGGCCTACTTCCGCCTGAAGGCAAATCGACCATCGACCCTTCTGCCGTATCCGAAGACAGGACTATTCAGTATCTGCCGAAATTCATTTCCTTCCTTTATTTCTGTGGACTTGGCGACTCGGAAGCATTGAACAGCAACTGCATTGAAGTCCACGAAAAACTGCAATCGTTTCTGGGATTCTGGGGAATTTATTCACATATGACCATCGGGAGCATGCACGGCCTAGGGTGGGACTACTGCGCAACGGATCTCCCTAGCCTCATAGCAGAGTTAGACAATCAGAAAAAAGGGTGCAATCAACCTTCACACGTGGCTGACACTAAGCGATGCTTCGATCATTGATCGCACAGGCCTAGCTTCGCTCTATGTTCAGATGGATGAAAGCCATTTGGCGGAACAGTGTCTAATTTATATTCCCCAAGGCATTCAGGACAGCACTCACTACTACGTTCCTAGAATCATCGGCGCCGAGTTCTTGACGAGAACGAATAGCATCGCCATATGCCAAAGACCCAGTCCGCCGTGCGCATCCGGCTCTTGTCCATCAACGCCCTTGCAACATAGTCCGTAGCGCCAATACGAGGTCGAGAGGACGCGGCGTTGCCCGACCTCCCCGGCTAGCTCAACTGACCGAAAACTTGCATAGACGAGCTTATCGGGGTACTACGCAGACATCGCCATCGACTCCCCCAATGCTGGGATAGAACTGCAACTGATTTGTGCCAATGGCCCTTGATCCCTCCATGCGCCGGACGTAGCCTTCCCTATGGTCAAACACTGTAGCGCTGTCGAAGCACAACCCAAAATTCAGCCGGGGCCGCTATTGCCTCAAGCCACGGGGAACAGAAAGGATATGCTGACCGCCAAGAAGCCAAGCCATGGAGCGATACAACCAATAGGAATTTCCCCTTTAGGATGCGCTGCCATGCGGCAGGCCGAATACTCGCCAACTCAAGGATTTAGACATGCCTACAACAGCGGAAGCAGTATCTAACGAACTTGCACATGACATTTGCCATCTCGCAGTAGACTTCGCGAATTTTTCTTTAGACCGGATGCCAGAAACGTATCGGTATTTGTACAGGACCTGGATAGCACGCCTGGCTGATTCGGCTCTCAGCGAAGATGTGACAACCCCCATCGCACAAGCGGCGGACGTCCTGCGCCTGCAAAGCAACACAGATATCCCGCTCTTACTACTAGCAGCCGAAGTCGCCGCTGTGCGAAATCATATTGCACTCGCAAAGGCGAATGACTCTGACGATTTCGGCCTCCTCTCGGACACGGCGGGCGTCGTGAAAATTGTAATGGGAAGCATCAAGAGCATTCTTTCATTGACAGGTGCCGGGAAGGCATTAATTGAATCAATTGAAGAGCTTGCCGAGATATTCAAGATCGCAGCTGACCGCGGAGATTATTAACTAGATTGCCGCCATCACCGGTTGAACTTTGTTACACCATGATCACGCCCTGAAGCGATCATTGACTACCTCTGAATCACCCAGGCTCTTGTGGACACTCTTCAGCCGTTTTGGAAAGCTCTGAACAATCGGCTCAGGCGCGCAGATTTACGCGTTTGAGTCGAGATTACGGAGTCCGCGCGCGAAAGCGCCGTAACTTTCATATAGATCTTTGCACGGCAGGAGGGTATTTCCTGTCGAGGTTGTTTAGAGCTTCCCTAAAGAACTACCTGCCTTTGCCGCTACCCGACCGAATAGCTTGCTCCCCGCAGTCGAACATGGAGATGTTTAAAGATGCAGAAGAAGTTGATGTTGACCTCACTGATACTTGGCCTAGCGGCAACTACCGCGTGCTCTAAGCGGGGAGCCGATGTGCCGGCTCCAGCGGCGACCACCAGTATTGACATGAAGTCTTATATGGACCTGAAGCCTGTCGATCTGCAGCGGGACCCGGTGTTCGGCCCGAAGTTCACGGCGATCATCCCGAAATCAACCGCTGATTGTGTTCGCGGAACTCTCGAGCAACTGCGCCCTCTCGCCATGGGCAGCAAGGGAGAAGTCTACGCACAGGGCTTCGGATCCCACGCAGACAACTGGACCGAGGGTTACGTCGAGATTAGCCAGGATGGCCAACTGGACGTAGGTGTTGTTTGCTCAGACTTCGCGACAGCAGCTGATCGCCACATCCATTACTTCACAACGCGCGGTACGAATGTGCCGCTCCACGACGGAGCTAAGCTGTGGATCAACGAACTCACCAGCGGTGAGGGTACGCTGACCATCTTTGATGGAAAACAGCAGAAGGATACGGCTGTCGCCGAAATGGTGTCGTCAGTACGTACCGAGGTCGCTGGTGAACTCAGCATACCGGCCGTGACCGAGACGACCATCTCTGGAGAATCCTTCCAGTCAGTTGGTGGCATGCTGGCCGTTGCTGAGATCGACTATGTCCGAAAGCTAACGTGGAACGGAACCGCCCTCGGTGATATTGAAGATGATCACATCAACCTTGAGAAGGTGTACCGCTATGGCGACCGCGATGTTGTGCTGGTGACCCATGCTTGTGGCGGTAGTGCATGCACATTCACTGCGCTCGCCTTAGTGGAAATTCCCAAGACCGGGCAGCCCAAGGTCTTGACCAATGACGAACTGACCATAAATTCTGATGGCACGCTGCCGGATATCGCTGTGGAGCCGGATGGCAGTCTGTTGATCCAATTCACAGGATTCAAGGGCAAGGAAAAGTGGCGTTACTCCAATGGCACGCTGAACAAGGCGTAATCGCCTCAGGTTGCGCGCCGGCTTAATCCGGCGCAGCAACTAGCAATGTATACCCTGACCTTGTTTACGCTGACGATCGACAACCGGCACCACGGCTTCGGGTGTCGGTTGAAAATCATCCAGTCGGCTATGGCGGGATGCGCGAGAGGCCCTCCCCTCCCTCCGTTCGATACCCGCTTCCCGCCGAATGTGGCCGCTCGGCTGTCCACAGGATCTAGGCTATTTACTCCCCGATTCCTCAACCTCGCCCCTCCACACGAGACTGGAAAACAGCCCTCTAACCGACAGATGCGATGCTCATCCCGTGAGGTTTGAGCATCTCCTGGATCCGCTGGAATACGTGGTCCCCGCAGGTTCCCGCGCTTGCTTCGATGCACTCTGCCTCCTTCATGAAGGAGGCCCAGAATTCCGAAGGACCCGAAGACGTTGCCATGATGGAGGGAAGCCGAGCTTCCAACTGGTCCAGCCGCGAATCAAGTGCTTCCAGGTCCGTTTCCATGAATTCCTACGCGTCAGTTGTTTGAAGTGATTCGTCCGTCTACCAGTACCGGGTTTCCATCCACAACACGCACGACCACCTCAAAGCTCAACGGGTACCGCGTGCCCTCCGGCACGTCCGCCATGGCTGCATGCGCCTGGAACCGGCTGTAAACGGCCTCGATCGCAGCACGGCGATTAAGCCGTTGTGCATTTGTTCCTATCTGATCCTGCACGTCCCTGCCAATCACTTGGCCTGACGCCTTCAAACGCGCCTCTGCATCACCGGTGGCTCGGTAGAAGACGACGTCCCCACGCTTATCAAAGGTTTCCAAGTTGCGCACATGGATTTCAGATATTTCCACGAATTTCGCCGGCACCTTGTAGTCGTTTACTGTCAACGACCCAGCCAATGGTCCCTCTAGCAAGTCTTCAATCTTGGAAGCCGACGGTTTTCCCGCCAAAGTCGCCACGATGGCAGGGTAATTCTTGTATGCCCCATACCCTGCCCCTAGAACGATGGCGGCCAAGACCAGTTTCGGCCATATGCTGCGGGATTTGTTTCGCTAGCTTTTGGTCTGCTTGAACTGCAGACCAGCTAAGCCCTCCGTCGGCTGCTGGATCCTTGGAGAAGCGCCCTTGTCAGCGAGCACTGGCCTAATCATAATCGGGCCGGCTGGGACGGGGGCTGGACTGGTCGGCACAGGTGCCTCCGACAACCGAACGTCGGGGTTTCCGCATGATGGGCAAAATGATGCGCGGTCGCTAATCTGCTGACCGCATTCTGCGCATTTTACAAGAGCCAAGTTATTCCCCCTGTTGTGAACTCGCCGAGGAACTTCCCCGGCACTTCCCCCTCAATATTAGTCATCATAACCGGAGATGGGAGCCCCCCCCATCCCCGATTGGCCGTCTCGCGCAAGGCCCAAGCGATTACCATGGACTCGTCGGCGCGGTGACGCGTCCCAGCCGGCGTTTCCAGGGAAAATGTGGGACAAAGAATGGCAAAGGAATGGGCCCCGTCGTGGCTGGGCCAGCACTTAACCGGATCATCGGATTGGCGCTTGCGCCTGGCCGGCGTAGAGCTCGTCTTGTCGCTGGAGGACCGCATCTACCGCGTCAACGTTGAGGACGAGACCACTTATCGCGTCAAGGCCGGCACGCTCTGGACCGACATCACGCTTCACCTAGAGCGAGGCCAGACGGTGAAAGCCGATGGGTTGCCTAACGCCCAAGGCGCGGCTTTGGTTCAAGCGTTGAACGTGGCGTTCCTCAAGAGCGAGCAGCGCACGATCGACGCGTGGCTGGAGCACAAGGCAGAACAAGAGCGGGCCTGCTCGCAGCATCGTCGCTGGCTCACCCACGAGCAGCAGGAGGATATCCTCGCGGCTCGCCCCACCATTGACCCTGCCGCCCTCCGGTCCCTATTGAAGAAGCCGGGCGTGACGACGCAGTTGGGGCCGGCGACCCAGGCGATCGAGCGCTCGCTGGCCGCGTGGGAAGCCGACCACCGCCCCGGCTGGGCCGCGCTCAACGCCGCCCACGTCGAACGCGAATTAGCGGCCTGCAAAGACTTGCTGGACCGTGTGGAAAGCAAACCACTCACCACGGAACAGGCCAGGGCCGTAGTGTGCTTCGACAATCGCGTGCAGGTGGTGGCCTCGGCCGGCTCGGGCAAGACTTCGACCATGATGGCCAAGGCGGCCTATGCCATCCACCGAGGATTCGTAGCCCCCAAGCGGATCGTCCTGCTGGCGTTTAACAAACGGGCAGCTGAAGAGCTCAAGGAGCGCGCGGCCCAGGCATTTGAGCGCTTGGGCATGGCAGAAGTGACCGTGGAGGCCTCCACCTTTCACGCGCTGGGCCTGCTGCTCATCGGCAAGGCCACCGGTGAAAGGCCCGACATTCCCGATTGGGCCACGGACGCGGCCGGTGGGGTGCGCAAGCTCACCGAAATTCTCGAAGAGTTGAAGGACAGATCCGTCGAGTTCGCGAAACGATGGGATCTGTTCCGATTTGTCTTTGGGCGAGATCTGCCTGCTTTTGGGCAACCCGAATCGTCGGACGTGTGGGACGCTCAGGGGAAGGGTGCGCTGGTCACCAACCGCGGCGAGCGGGTGAAGAGCATGGAAGAGGTAATGATCGCCAACCTGCTCTTCTTGAACGGGGTCAATTACCGCTACGAGGGCTCCTACCCACACCGCACCGCCGACGAAATGCACCGGCAATACAAGCCCGATTTCTATTACCCCGATCTAGATCTTTTCCACGAGCACTTCGCGCTGGACGCAAACGGTGTGCCACCGCCGCGCTTCGAGGGTTACCTGGAGGGCGTGATCTGGAAGCGACAGCTCCACGTGGAGAAAGGCACCGAGCTGTTTGAAACCACCAGCCACGGGTTGCGCGAGGGCGACGACTTGGGCCGTTTGGAGCGCGAGCTGACCGCCCGTGGGCTGGTACTCGACCCCAACCCGGACCGGGAAATTCCCCAAGAGGGCCAGAAGCCCATGGACTCGGTCCAGCTCATTGGGTTAATTCGCACGTTCATGAGCCATGCCAAGAGCAACGGCTTGAGCGCCTCGGCTCTACAAGGGCGGTTAGACGCAATGCCCACCGATACTTTCAAGCTGCGCCACCAGATGTTCTTGGACATCGCCATCCCGATGATGGAGGCGTGGGACAAAGCCTTGATGGCCGAAGAGGGGATCGACTTCGAGGACATGCTCAACCTCGCCGCCGGCCACTTGGAAAGCGGACGCGTGGAATCGCCCTACGACTTGGTGATGGCCGATGAATTCCAGGACGCCTCGCGTGCCAGAGCCCGGTTATGCCGCGCCTTAGTTCAAGGTAAGGGGCGATTCTTTTTCGCCGTGGGCGATGACTGGCAGTCAATCAACCGATTTGCCGGTGCAGACGTGTCCGTGATGACCAGTTTCCGCCAGTGGTTTGGTCACGGCCAGGTGCTCAAGCTGGAGCAAACGTTCCGCTGCCCCCAGGCCTTGTGCGACGTCTCTAGCGCGTTTGTCTCCAAGAACCCTGTGCAGATCGCCAAACGCGTACATTCGACCACCACGGCGCAAGGCCCTGTGCTCCAGGCGTTCCAGGTAGACAGCAAGGAACAGTTGGCCGATGCGATCAACCGCTTCGTGATGAATTTGGCCGAGGGCGTACGCGATGGCACGATCCCGCCAGGCCGCAACGGCAAGGTGTCTGTTTATGTCTTAGGCCGCTACAACGGCGATAGGCAGTATGTGCCCATGAGGCCAATCCGGTTCAACCGGTGGGTAGACGTTTCGTTCTTGACCATACATCGCTCGAAGGGCAGCGAAGCGGACTACGTCATCCTCCCAGAAATGATAAGTGCCCCACAGCGGCGAAGCTTCCCCAATACCCGCACTGACGACCCTGTGTTGGCCTTGGCGATGCCCGAGGGAGATACATTCCCGCTGGGCGAAGAACGACGGCTGTTCTATGTGGCGCTGACCCGGGCGCGGAGAAACGTAGCCATGTTCACAGCGCGCGGCCAGTGCTCAACGTTCCTTCGCGAACTGCAAGAGGACGGCGTACTGGAGATCACCAATACCGAGGGCAAGGCGGTCAAGGAAGCCCACTGCCCGGCTTGCAAGCAAGGTGTGTTGGTCCTGCGAACCGGCCCCTACGGGGAGTTTCACGCCTGCTCCAACTTCCCCGTGTGCAGCTACAAGCCGAGGCGGCGCGGCGTAGACCCCTCACCGCTTGCAGCTCAAACGCCTCTTCCTGAGAGCAACCTGGCTGTGTCCTCTCGCCCCCAAGTCCACCCCGCGCCCACTTCTCAGCCCGCACCCTCCAAGCGAACGCTCTTCTCCATACTGGAATCCTTCAACAATGGGCTTGCGGAGATCAGCCGCAGCGTTGACCGCGCCAACGCCCTGCAGAACGCAACGTCGGACCTGAAGCACCAAATCTCAGCGGAGAAGAGCACGATTGAGAGTGCATTGAAGCTTGCGAGATCCCAGATTTCTCTAGATGAAAAGCTGAAGGATCCGCGCTTCAAAGAGGCCTACGAATCGCTATCGGGTGCTCTTACAGCCCACCGCGACAAAGCCAGCGATCCACAGCGGCCGGCCGGGACCCCGCTGCCCGCTTTTACACGCCCCCAAAGGCATCCAGTCGAAGAATTTGAAGTCGCGATCCAGCGGTCGTTCGATGGGCTAAGGGAAGATCGGGAAGCGTTCTTGTCAGTCGCTTACGGACAGTTGGCTGGCGATCCTCTTCTGCGTCGCCACTTCTTCGCGTCCTTAGAAAAAATCAACGGAAACCGATACCGAGCGTCCGTGGATCCGTATGGCACTCTGGAACAAAGAGGCTAACCCATGGCCCGACCACGCACCAAGCGCGATGGGGTGAAATATTGGCGAGCGGTCGAGGCGATCACCGAACTGGGCAGTGCAACCCTGGCAGAGATAGAAGCTTGGGACCGAGAGCGGTTTCCCAACGATCCGCTGGGCAATGCCCGCGCCGACTTGGAGTTGTTCACGGTGAACAGTGCCAGCCGGGTTCACTACAACTATGGACGCGTGGATTGGCGAAGCGATCAAGACCACCCTCACGACTTGTTGTTCAAGGTGGTTGACAGCGGCCCACCGCGACGTACCCGCTATGTACTGTTCAACTCAAGCCAGCACGGGCATTGGGATTTGCTACCGATCGGTGAGCGGAAGTGGCAAGCCATTCCGTTAACAATGGACGAGCAAACCAGGGCGGGAGCCGAAGCGCAGGCCTATGCATTCAATCCCCCCTTGCTCAGCACTCACGATGCCCGCCTGTGGGCAATGCGTGCGGTGGCCCAGCGCCGGGGCCAACCGTTGTTTCGCGCCAGACTGCTGGACGCATATGGCGGCCGTTGCGCCATCACCGGGTGCTCCGCTGTGGAGGTACTGGAGGCAGCGCACGTGCTGCCCTACAGAGGCCAGCACACAAACCGGGTGGACAACGGCCTATTACTGCGGGCCGATCTCCACACGCTCTACGATTGCGGGTTGCTGTGGATAACGCCCGAGAATACCGTGGCTTTAGCACCTTCGTTGCTTTCCACGGACTACACCATGTTTCAGGGTAAGCCCTTGCACCTGCCTACCTCTGCATCCTGTCGCCCCAACCCCGCACACTTAGCTGAGCACGCCAAGGCGTGCATCGAGCGCCACTTTACGTCGCAACTCTAGAATTAGGGATGCCATGCTGCTACGAAACACCACCCGCGCCAGCTGCTTAGATTGGCCGTATGCGATAAGAACGCCGGCACAGCCGCCTTTGGGTGATGCCTGGAACAACTCCCAGCCTTGCGACATGTAGCCCTAAAGGCCTTGGCTTGCGTCCCTGACACGGAGCCGGTGATGGCCAATCAAGTGTTCGCTGAGGACTAGGGTTTAATCGACCATAGATTGATCTTAGACACCTCGCTGCAGGCGATTTTCGAGGCCGAGTTAGGACGGGGCATGCCCGCAGTTGGAAAACTGGAGCGCTATTTCCCGCGTCTGCTGCGCTCACCTGCCCAAACCCCGCTCTTGGTGTCGGTCAGCGCCGCCGACGCGCCCCGGATGCCACCCGCAGCCCCCGGGGACCCGGGCTGGCCCACCCAAATGATTAACCTTCTCCATAATACGCAATGACTTCCAACGTTTTCGATCCGCGCGCCTGTCTTTTTCCTTAGGGGTGGTGGTTCACCTCATTCCCCTAGTGCTCGATCGATATGTAGAATCCAATTCAGCAATTTCACCGCGCAGTTATCTAACACCCAAATGGCTATCAATAAATCAGAGATATACGCCCACCTTTGGGCCACCTGCGATGAGCTGCGCGGTGATGTGGTCGACGCCGCTCCCTCATTCGCCACCTGCGAGTTCCGCGACAGCGCGTTAGCCAACGATGAGGCCAAGACCAAGCGTGTCGCTATCCTGCAGCAACACAAAATTCATCACGTGCGGAGTCTGTGATATGGCTGATGGCTTGAAGACGACGGGAGGAACCATGCAAAGTTACTCCCGCGAGGAACTTGAATCACTTGATGGCATTATCGACTACGCCGAGAAGATGATTTACCGAGACGGGCAACAACATCCATATACCTCATTGCGGCGAAGTGCTTATGGCAAGACGGTGGTGATCGAGACCGAAAAGATGGGCCGCCAAACTTTCCGTCTCAGCCAGACACCTGCAGTCATCACGCCCAATAGCTGTGGCTATGCGACGCCCCACTCTCCGGTTGGCCGCCTGTGTGGTTATGCCCGTTCCGGGGACAGAGGCGAAAGCACACTGTGGGGCGAATGGAAAGTGTCCGAGATCCGCCTTTTCGACCGTTTCGATGGTGTGCACTTCGAGGAGAACGTCCGCAACTTCCTCAGAATGCAGGTCTTCGGCGATCGGGTGAAAGACACCGTGACTGATCTGGCGGCGTCCCTCCGCCAACCCAGCAAATCGCTTCACGTGACGAAGGAAGCGGATGAAGCCAAGACACTGTCTTCCCAGGTTGAAACAGCTACCTTCATCGTTGCCGATGAAGAAGATGAGGGGATGATCGATCTCAGCGAGATCGATGAGTCCGAAGATGAGCCAGAAGTTCGCGCAGCCCCTCCTGCCGGTTACTTCGGTCTGAACGAAACCTTCTATGTCAACCGTACCCGCGAACAGGACGAGATCATCACCCGCTCACCATTGGGTGCAATGTTCGTCGAAGGCGTGGCCGGCTCAGGCAAGACTTCGGCTGCCCTCGGCCGCTCCAAGATGCTGTGCGACTTCGACGCCAGCAACGTCACGTCGGAGGCTGAGTTCCGGGACATTCTCGGAGCAGACGCAGCCTATTGGGACGGTAGATTCGCTGGGCAGTTCTCGCAGGAGAGCAGTGTAGGCTTTGTGCGTACGGGGGAGCTAATCCAGTACTTGAAGGAAACCTGTCGGCGCATCGATCTGCCGAATCTGCCCGTTCTTGAGTACAAGGAATTGCAGACACGTTTGCGCGATCACCGCGGGCTGGCTGGTGGTGGACCAAGCAAGTCGTGGGCGGGATCGATAAACGAACGCACCACGACGGTGGATACCACCATGGCGTGGCTGCGAGCTACAGATGCTGCGATGGGGCGGGAGTTGGCTGCACGACTGCGGGAAACACTACCGAGCCGTGACGAGGTCATCACGGGGTTCGAGGACAAGTATCTTGCAATTGCCGCTCGAGTGGCAGACAAGGCGTTGAGCGTGTACGCGGTTAATATCGAGGGCATTGCTCGCGAGTTGGAGCGGAGTGAGGGAGCGGAATTCCGGCTTGACCGGATAGTGGTCCGGATGCATGAGCGCCTTGCCAAGTTCCGTAAGGAAATCCTAGGCAAAGATGTGCTGTGGCTTTTTTTCAATGAAAAAACGTACATCGGTAGCCGGGAAACCGATCTCGCCCAGCAGTTAATCGATGACCTTGCCGAACTCTACGACCGACATGGTGCGCGACTGGTCTGGACTGGAGATGACGGTCCGTTTGATAAGCGGATTGGGTTCGTCGATGCCGATGGCAATGTCCTTGAGTGGACCAAAGAAGTCGCTGAACAACTGGCGGATGGCAGGGCTTTCATACGTGACGCGGAAGGGCGGATCGTCAAGGCTCTAGTGACGAGTTTAGACGACCTGTACCTGCGTCTACTGTCAACTGCGAGCGAGAAGGCGTACCGGAACAGGGAGGGAACACTTGTAGCGTTGAAGGCGGAACAGGGCCTGGGCCGGAGAAAAATCCAGCTCAAGAAGGAGGAGGTGGATGAGGATCCGGATCTGGACGATGGCGAGCCTGATGCCCGTACGGCGGCTGCTCAAAAGGTTGTAGGGAAACGCAGCATCGATTCCCGGCTGCGCCCTCTGCTTCGTCGTCGCATGCTCGCACCGTTGCGGGACATGGGGGGGTTGTATGAGGCGGGACTGATAAATCATACGACGTCCTTTCCAACCACGGATGTAATTGAAGAAATCAAGCAGAACCTGCACCTTCGGAAGCTTACGAATTCAGACATTGATCTGCTTCTGTGTATGTTCCAAATCGCTGGGCGGTCATACAGGGCGACACCAACACAGTTGTCAGAGCCTCCCTTCTTCCAGTCTGTATTCATTGACGAAGTGCAGGACTTCACTGAGCAACAAGTGTTCCTTATGGCGGAACAGGCTCGTCCAGAGTACCGTGCGATTACCGTAGTCGGTGACTTGGCACAGAAGCTTCATAACGGTACTAGCATTGATGTCAGAGCATGCCTCCCTCGCGGGAAGCTAGAACACGTCAAGCTCAGCCTGAACCTTCGGCAGGCAGATGCACCCGGGCTTGCGCTTTTCAGTGAGTGCTTTCGCGCGTTGGCGTATGGAGATGTCGAGATCGATTCACGCGTCGTTGAAACGGCTGTGAACGCGGGATCGGAGATTGCCCTGCCGATTCATGGGATCTGTCCTGATGATACGCATCTCGATCAGCGAATTCTGGAAGAACTGACCAAGCTTGGCGGCAGTCAAACCGCAGTTGTGGTTTTCCCCACACGCGTCAAGGCGGAAGAGACATTCACTCGCCTGCAGATCGGCTTGGCCGAGAAGATGATAAACGCCGACATTTCCAGCCATGTGGATCTGTCGAAGCGTTTTGTTCGGCACTTTGCGACCATCGAGAACACGAAAGGCTTGGAGTTCGACGTTGTACTTCTGCCAATGCTCGATGACTACGATCTGTCGGATGATCTCGACCGGAACCGTCTCTATGTGGGTATCAGTCGAGCAAAGCAGCGGTTAGTTTTGCTATCTCGCCAGAAAAATCTTGATCCCGTACTCGACAAGGTCGTTTCCAGCTATCGGGCCCTGTTAGGCGCAACAGCTGTCAAGAACTGACAATGTCTATCACCTCTATCGCATCAGTGTTCTAGGAACGCGCTGGGGAATGAGCGTGCGCAGACTTTTGTGTAACTCGAAACCTGCTGCCAAAAGGATCTGCCCCCCGGACCATCATCGAAGCCAATCGCAGTGCTAGGCCCAACCTGACCGGCAGCTACCGGCCAGAAGCGGACCTCGGGCTAATGCGATGGTCACTTCCCGCCCCTAGCTAGTTGGTTGCCGCCTACTTCAACGCCTCTCTCCATGCTAGGCAACGGGTACGGCGCTCAAAGGCCGCTCCAGGATACTGGTCGATTGCAATGATGTTCTCCGCCGGAACAGGCTCTGTCGAGTAAGCCTCGTAATTCACGACCCCAGGACGCTCAAGCAAGCCAGCGGTCTTTAGATCCACTTGGCAAACCCAATCCACAAGCACTTGCACTGCTCGCAAACTGGATATTGGCACCCAAGCGTCGATAACCGTGGGCCGTCCCAAGTTCTGCAACACAGGCGCAATTTGTCCGTCATTTGTATGCGCCCAATACATAGCTTCACCGCCCCAGCTCCGCAGAAGAGGACTAACGGCCTGCTCATCCGGCAATTCACTCGAGAATCCGAACCAGAGTTGTCCCTTGCGACTCCAGTGTCCCGCTTGGTGGCCAACTCGCAGCCGAGCTGCCAACTCATTTGCCAGATCACCCGCCGCTTGCGCAGCGTCAATTCGCTTTATTAGCAAGTCCTCAGACAGTACTTGAAGCCCGTCTTTGAGGATATCTTGAACTTCAGCGTCAAGCAGTCGCGTACAGTGCCACCCACGCAGAGCGTAACGTCGCACCTCCGGGGTCAAAAACTCGTGTAGCTGGTCATAGTTGCCGGCCCTTCTGGGACTCTCATTGAACCAAGGCTCCGACCACTGCCGCGAAGCGATCAGCTTCTCCCGCAGAGGTTCGGACCAGCTGTCTGGCCTATCGGGATCAAGCGGAAGGATTTGCATAGTTCTTTGACGATTGCACCAGAGAGAAAATCTATGCTACAGCTCGAACCGAACTGGATTAAGTTGGCAGCCGAGCGCCGGCTTTGGGCCGCATGACACCCTGCGGCCAGGAACGGACGTTCAACTATAGAATTAAGCCGACTCGCGAAGCGACTTCGGCTTGAATGAACCATTAGGACCCACTCGGACGGAACACGCGTAAAAGGCTTTCGAATAGCAACCAACCGCAGACCGGAAGCGACACCAAGAGCAGAAGTGGGGCCCAGAAAAGTGAAATGCCCAGCCATTCTTGGATGTTGTGACCATATGCAAAGCATGGCTCGATGAAGTTACCGGAGTCCCGGCATCCAAAGTAGTCAAATGCCCATATTCCGATCCACCACACAAGAAAACTAGCGAGTGGCAAGAGCGCGAGCATCAGGTTGCGGCACACTTGCTTCATTGGCCTAACTCCGGAATTCAACCGACCCGCGCGGCGGCATCGACTCTAATGAATGGTTAGAACTGGCAGCTATGGGGCCAGCCCCCGCCACCTGAAACTCCACCGGAACCAGGTGGCGACAAGCATTCGGTCTGCGTGGATAGCGCCATTGGGCAACGACAGAAAGAACAGCCTCGTTGTAACCGATGGGTTGACCGGCGCTACGTCCGACAGGATGCCACTCCGTTGAGACGATGACGGGCGATTGCACCTGACCCGCAGGGCCGATGACAAACGAAACCTGGGCTTTGCCAGAGAACTCGTTGTGCAGCCGGGGCGGTAGCCTTGGTGGAACCGTCGATTTAGGAGTAAGTCCAGAAGGACAGGTCGGGGGGGCTCGGCAGCAGCGCAAGCGCCAAGCGTGATGCCAAGAAACAGAGCTACCAAATTGCAAGTTGTTCTCATGGCGAGTCAAGCTACCCGATAGGCGGACCCGTGGGTCCGGTTACACGACTTACGCACAAAGCACCGTATGGTGGGCTTTCTCTTGTTACAGCTAGATTTTAGGGCGCCTGGGACCAGCGAACAAGCGAACGCAAGACCGGTCCCTGCGGTAGGCTCGTCGATCGCAACAATACCCGCTTTGGGTCGGAAGCCGCCCTCCCCTCGCCGCGACAAACATCCCTGATCCACTGTCTTGGCGACGTCCGCTTCCGGCCAAGAGCGGACACGCCCTCCCCCCGAATTGCCCGCCGCGGGCGAGATCGAGGACGGTCCAAAACACCGTCCACACAAAAATCTACGCACGCTCCTTTGTGGGCCAAAGAACGTTCTTCTCAAGTAAGGACTCCGCAATCTCTGGATTCAGCAGCAGACCGCCGCTTGCTGGCCAAACCCCGTGGCAGTACGCTCAAGGGACGTACCCGGCTCGCGTGATCTATCCGCCAGCTTTGTACCAGCGGTCATTAGTGCCCGTTGCCGCCGGGCAACACCAGGGGGAATCGCATGAAAACGTCGTATACGTTGCCGCTTTTGGTGGTCGCTTTACTATGCACTTCTTGCGAGAAGCTGAATCCTCACAAGACGAGTCGATCGGCCTTGGGAGTAGCGGGCAGCAAGGACACGCGCGGCACCCTCTTCGTGTGGGATAGCGATGTATCAGCTGCAGTTGCCTACCCTCATCGAACCATCTCCGAAGATGGAGCTATCAATGCGACTGCGATATGCATGCAGCGGGCTATGACAGCCGGTGCGGTCTCCGCCGAGGTCTCAGCCGCCATTAACGACACCGCTGCTGCGCTCATCAACCCCAACGCAAAAGTGACTGGTGAGCCACTCGCCCAAGGTGCTTTAGCTGTCAGTAACGCTATTACTACTCTCGCAGTCTCCACTGAGCGCACTGCTTATGTTGATACGACCCTTTTCTATCTCTGCCAGCTCCACGCGAACGGTGGACTTAACTCTGCACAATTGGACCGGCTGGTAGGCGACTTGATAGAAAAGAGCACCGCTATGCAGCCCGTGCATGCCGAACTGACGCAGCTTGTAGCGCCCGACCTCGCGGGGCGTGCTGCGCTCGCGAGAGAGCGTGCAGCGGCGAAGCGTGCTGAGGCGACGGAGGCAGAACGCGAAGCCAAACGTTTGCAGGACGAGGAAGACAAAGCGAAAGCACCAGCGACTAAGACCGACGGGGTAACTCAGCCCGTCCAACCTACGCCACCCGCGCAACCTACTACGTAACCATCTTCTGGCATCTCACAGATGCAGCGCGATCTTGGAGCGACAGCGGCCGACCAACAAGCCCGCGTACAAACGGACGCAACTGTTGGCTCGGCGCCCGCTCAGGTTTTACGTTTATGGCCGCGCAAAGGTCCGGTTTGGGTCGAAAGCGCTTGGTGTAGCATAGCGTTCAGATTAGTCCCACATCTTTCAGTTCAAGCGATATCGTAACCTAACCGCTTCTAGCACTTTCGCTCGGATTCCCGATGGCTGTCCCCGACCAATCTGACATCTCAGGACCGCAACGCGAAGTACAACGGCTCTTGGGCCGTTGCCTCTTGCGTTTGCAACAGTACGAGCGCCTGCTGAAGGCAATGATCGCATTCCAGAAGCTGTCTGGGACATCTGAGATGCTCCCGCATGCTCTAGGCGCCCGGATGGCAGAGACTAGCGACAAGACGCTAGGCACGTTGATCGGCCGCCTGATGGGCGACTACATCTTGAAAGAGGATTGCGAACTATCCGACGACACACACAAGCAACCTGACGGCTCAATCCATTTCAGCTTCCGGATGCAGCTCAAACTGCCAACCGAACGTCACGAGGCCCTCAAGACGGAACTGCGCGAGCTGGTGACACTACGAAATACACTGGTGCACCATTTCATCGACTTACATGATCTCTGGACTATTGACGGTTGCCTTCAAGCCCAGGGCGCGCTGAGCCGCTCATACGCAGAGATCGACCGGCACTTCGAACAACTGGTCACGTTTTCTGGCTACATGGATGAGGCAAGAAAAGCCGCTGCCGAGTTGGTGCAATCAACACAATTCCACGAAATGGTCGTCAATGGAATTGCACCCGACGGTAAGATTCTTTGGCCAATGGCGGGCATTGTCGGAGCGCTGAGGGAAGCTTTCCATACACTTTCCATCGACGACTGGGTAAACCTTGATGCTGCCACGCGATGGATTACCGAACACCATCCTCAGCAAACGCCACAAAAGTACGGTTGCTCCCGCTGGCGTCACGTCATTCACGAGTCGGGACAATTCGAGTTGCGTCGATTCACGCACAATGGACAGTTCGGAGCGTGGTATCGGGAACGACGCAACGCGACCGACCGTTAAACGAAAGCATCACGACAGTCGCTCAAGAGGTGCCTGCTCGCTACGGACGTCCGCTAACGGTCAGGTGACGCCCAGAGTCCAATAATGAGCGCGTACTCAGCGCCTGCATCCACGTGGCGGAGGTGATGCTGGCCTTGCCGGTCTGTGACAGGTGCCAACCCAACAGTTGCTGGGTATGGCAATCGATCACCAGCGCCATGCTGAGCGCCCCGTCTTTCCCTCCCCATACACAGCACGGGTCTGTGGCTCATCGCCGGCAGCTTATCCTGATCCAACAACGACGCCGCCAATTCCCAAAAATCGCTGGTATCGTCAAGGGGATTACAAGCATTTGCTCATGCCAGAGCAGAATGGCATGAGATACCATCTCCCCTGGTAGAACTTCTCGCTCTCCATCGTACTCGTAAAAAAGTGGGGGCTCGGAAAATCTGGATCGTAAACGGTACCTAGGTTTTCCAGGGAGAGTTTTTTCTCGGACGTCTTCGTATTTTTTTTCGTTCATTTTCCCGGAGTGGGTACGTTGAGGAGAATATGACGCGAAGTCTCCCCAAGAAAGTCGAAGCCGCCTGTCACCGCACTGATCCGCTGGAGCAGCGACGCCCCATGATGCAAGCATCGGCTGATTTCGCCCTTCCACTGGTAGCATGAGATAGGCAATGCTCTTCGCTCTCCATATCGAGGTTGCTCACAAGCTTGTGGGCATGGCCCCCGCTGCGTTCTTTGAGTACGCCACGGGCCTGAACCACATGAACTATCGTCGAGGACGTGGCTACGCAGCCTTCATGGCCAAGCGCGAGCAAGTCGAAGCACATTCGGACTCGCTACTGCTGCGCATGCTCCAGAAACGCGGCGTCCCAGACGCCGAATTTCGAGGATTCAAAGAGGAAATCCCCCAGGGACACTCGGCGATCATGCTCTACGGGCTAGGTTTGCTCAACGAGCATACGTCACCACCAACCCGAGAACTGGTCGCCATGTTCGATGCGTCCGACAAACGGCTATGTCAATTGTCGGACACAGACGTGTCCGGCTTTTTCGACGAGATAGGCCCGCAGTCCGAGCTTGGGCCTGCCTACTGCGCAACGTTGGCGGTGGCGGGTATCCGAGGTCCCACGCTGGAGCTGACCGCACCTGAGCGGGCCGCCTTCAATCTGGCCCTGAACCGGCGCGCCAACATGGCGCTGTCATTCCTGGCTGCAGTGGACCACGAAATCGGGCATTGGATTGGACGGACCGGGGTGCCAGACGCCTTGGCGGGTCTCCCCAGATTTGCAGTGCTGTTGGCACCGCCTGGACCAACTCATCGGCGTCGCCATACCCCAGCTGACCCTACCGCGCGCCTCGTAGATTTCATTGGCGCCGTCGGCTACTACTTGCGCGAGGGCCGCTGGCCTGAGCGCCCGCTCCCTATCGCGGACATGGGCATCCAGGCAGATCTATCAGGGACACGACTTGGCGAGGGCGATCGGTTCGTTCGCGGCTTCAGAAGTGGCAAGGCCCAGCTAACTCGAAAGTCATTCAGAACACTGGTCCACACCCAACTCTGGACCCCCAAGGCGAAGGCGTCTGATCTCGATGACCAAGCGGACCTGCTTGAAACCTACCTGGTGGCCGCACTCTTGTTGAGCCTACTCCTGCCAGACCACCCAACCACCGCGGGCCACATGGACCGCACGGGTTGGCGGGAGGCCTATCTGGGATGGTGGGAGCGGCATAGACACCGCTACCCACCCCCGGCCCCGTCGACAGGCCCACCGTCCCCAGCTCGGCTGATCGATCCGTAGTCAGCGCTTCGCAGGGGCGTTGCTGCGGTTGCCGCCAGACGGCATCCCAGGCTTGGTCGACGGCCACCCAGCGGGGCCTCGAGCGCCGCCGGCAGTCGAGCCGCCCTTCGAGCCACCACCGGCCTTCCCAGCCGATCCACCATTACCCTTTGCCATATTCGTCTCCTTGTTAGCCCCACACGGGGCAAGGAAAGCTTGAACGTTGGCGCACTCCGATTAAGCCCTGAAAGTTCACAGGGGGACGTTGCGCTGGTGAGGCTGGCGTAGGCCCCACCATGGGGCTTAACTGAAGTATCCGTGTTAGCAGAGGGGGGAACCCTCTCGAAAAAAAGAATACCCCCCCATTCATCATCGATGCTATTCTCTCAAATGCTTTTGACGAAGCGCCAAAAGTGAGAAAGGAAGCATCAGGGGGATGCATGTTGGAAAAGGATTATTATGAAGTGCTGGGAATCCGTCCCAGTGCGTCAATCGATGAAATCGACCTCGCGTACAAGGGGCGGCGGAGCCAGTATCACCCGGATCGTTACGCCAGTTCCGATTCCGAAACCCTCGCCTGGGCCACGGAAAAAATGAAGGAACTGAACGCGGCATACTCCATCCTGAAGGATAAGAGTGAGCGAGCACGGTTTGATCAACAGCGTGGGAAGCAATCTGCCAAGCCGGCAGCTTCACCACCGCCCATTCCCGAGCCGGACAAGCGCAGCCCGTTGCTGGATTTTCTTCAACGGTATGTACCGGACAATGAGTTCTTCCAGAAGATACATGTCGCTCCCAACATCCCGCAAAAAAAGCTGGGTGGCGCCCTGGAAAGCTATGGCCGTGGGCTAAACCCCCGTAATGTCATCGCGCTGATCGACGACACCGTCTTCGGGAGTGCTAAAGAGGGTGTGCTTATCACGGAGCAAGAGCTCAGGTTCAAGGCGGTCTTCGAATCCCCCTGCTCGGTCCAGGTGGAAAAAATCGGCAGCATCGAGGCTTATAAGAGCAGGATCACGGTCAACGGGCAGGAATTTGGCAAACTGAACGTGCCGGACTCAGATGAAGTCCATCAGTTCTTTGACTTCTTCAATGCCTTTTGTCAGCAGCGCCACGCCGATGCGCCGCGCGAGACCAAGCACAAGCGCCCGGCTTCTGCCGGAACAGAACACCAAGCCCTCACGCTACTGGAAAAGGGCTACTACAAGAGCTTTGAGCAAAACATAGACAGGAGGATCAAGACTACTCAAGGAGCGGAGCAAGCGGTCCTGCAGCTCGCCAGCCGGCTTCTTCCGATCTCCCTGTCGCTTGCAGAATGGATCGAATCGGAGAGCGGTGTTCCTCGCGAACTGCGCTCACTCTGGACGAGCGACGCCATTCGCTTTGAGCTCCTTATCTACTCGACCGCTGCCGCTGAGCACTTGATCAGAGCAAATATCCCTGATGGGCGTGAGTATGCGGATGAGATTGCAGCAGCTACCGCGACCACCCTGCTGATCGAATGCATCATCGAGGTCAGTGGTTTCAGTGAGATCCGAGGTCTCCACAAGATGGAAACCATCCAGCAAGAGCTGAGGAAGTCGGGATTCTTCAACGAGTTCATGCGCAGATGGGGCCGATACAAGCTCCTGATATCAGAAAGGGATGCCTCCGGCCTGATTGATGAGTTCGAGCATTCCATCCGCTCGCCCGCACTAATGGAGCTCTACCCAGTGACCGCTTTCGGCAACGAATTCCTGAGTTTCATGCACGAGGCAACAGATAGATATCTGCCCACGAATGCCATTCCCGGGTTTCTGGATGACATCGATGACGATATCGAGAGCGCGCTTCTTGAGTGGATCGCCTAGTGCCAATAAATGACTGCTTCGAATTCAAGGAATGACCGTGAAGAAACTGGCCGCACTTTATTTCATCATTGCAATCATCTTCGCTTTCTACGGGAACTGGTGGGGCGACGACGCTTACAAGGGCTTTGCATACAACGTGGGCAAGTCAATCATCTGGCCTGCAATTATCTTCCCGTCGCTGGGGAAGATACTCGGCGGCATTGTACTGCTTGGCGTACTCGGCCTGGTCCTGGCATCGAAGAAGTGAACCACATGGCGAAGAACGCAACAATCATCCTCATGGCGATGATCGTCTCGATGCTGCTTGTGGCATGCGACGGAAAGTCGCGAAGCAGATATGTGGCCAGTTGTACCGCTCAGGGCATCCCGAAGGAACTGTGCTCGTGCACGTACAAGGAGCTGAAAGGCAAGTTCAGCAGCAGCCAGATCGACGACTATGTCCGAGTCGAGAAGCTCCCGGACCGGGAATGGAATGGGGCAATGGTCGACGCACTTGAGAGCTGCGGAGTCGGTAAAGAAGCCGCCTTCATAATGAGGCGCGCATTTGGGCTTGACCAGCCGGCAGGCCTTCCCGATCCGGCGCTTGCTAAGCCCCCTGCAACGCCTCAGCAGGATTCTCAGCTTCCCCTGCAAGAACCGGCTTTTTCGCAATGCGGAAAGGACGCTGACTGCAAGGGTGACCGGATATGTGAGTCTGGCCAGTGCATGGCACCTTCCAATACTGGTTCCATTCAGTCACCTGCGGAGCCTGTGCACTCGTCGCTATCAACTGACGCGACGACATGCACAAATGCTGAGCGACGGATCTTCAGCTGCACCACAACAAACCAGAAGGAGGTAACGCTGTGCGATTCCGGCTCGGCACTGCGTTACATCTTCGCGCGGCGTACGGAGAAGTCCGAGATGAACCTCTCTGTCCCCCACAGCATGGTGTCAGTGGCGCGAACCTCGTCGATGGACACGGTCAGAATTCCTACGGGAAATACGGCCTACAGCATCTTCGACCGGATCGGTGAGAGTGGCGCCCGGGAAGCGGGCGTCGAAGTCGAGATCAATGGCCGTCACGCCGCAACAGTTCAGTGCACGCCATCGTCCGTCGAAAACCTGTTCGACAACTTTCGCCCATAGGTGAGCGCGGGCGGGAGTTCTTGTGTAAATATTATTTTCCCCCTAAGGAGTCACCCTTCAAGCTGGATGGGATATCGGCTCAAGTCCGCCTTTCGATTACTAACGGGTGAGGTGCATCGTGGTAATCCCCCCGCAGATTAGCTGACGCCAAAAGTGGAATTTTCTCGTACCCTTTTCCGAGGAGGTTCCATGAAGACATCCCGTTTCACCGACAGCCAGATCATCGCGGTACTCAAGCAGGCCGAGACCGGCACGCCCGTACCGGAACTGTGTCGCGAGCACGGAATCAGTTCGGCAACTTTTTACAAGTGGCGCAGCAAGTTTGGCGGCATGGACGCATCACTGATGTCCCAGCTCAAAGAGCTGCAGGAGGAGAACCGGCGCCTGAAGAAGATGTATGCCGAATCGCAGATGACCGCCGAAGTACTCCGCGAGGCGATGGCAAAAAAGATGGTGAGGCCATCTCAACACCGGGAGATGGCCAAGTGGGCAGTGGCGAACAGGGCGCTGAGCGTCCCGCACGCCTGCCAGGCGTTCGAAGTCAGCCAGACCTGCTACCGCTATCAAGCCAAAGCGAGCGAAGAAAACGAGCGGATAGCTGATTGGCTTGTCCGGCTGACCACGGCCTATCGCGATTGGGGATTTGGCCTGTTCTTCCTGCACCTGCGCAACGTGAAGAGCTTTGGCTGGAACCACAAGCGGGTGTATCGCATCTATCGGTAGCTGGAGTTGAACCTACGGATCAAGCCGAAGAAGCGGTTGGTGCGCGAGCGGCCGGAGCCTTTGAAGGTGCCGGAGACGATCAACCAGGTCTGGTCGATGGACTTCATGCACGATCAGCTGGCTGATGGCCGCAGCTTCCGGTTATTCAACGTGCTCGATGACTTCAACCGCGAGGGACTCGGGATTGAGATCGATCTGTGGCTGCCATCGGGCCGAGTCATACGATCGCTGGAGCAGATCATCCAATGGCGCGGCAAGCCAAAGGTCATTCGCTGCGACAACGGCCCCGAATACCTCAGTGGTGCGCTACTGACCTGGGCCGAACGCGAAGGCATCCTGATCGAGCAAATCCAGCCAGGTAAGCCACAGCAGAATGCTTACGTCGAACGCTACAACCGCACCGTCCGCTATGCCTGGCTGGCCACGACCTTGTTCGACACCATCGAGCAGGTGCAGGACAAGGTCACGCGCTGGCTATGCACGTACAACCACGAGCCCCCCAAAATGGCGCTCGGCGGCATCACGCCAGCAATGAAACTGGCGATGGCCGCATAGCTCCACTTTTGGCAGCCGCTAAAAGCGGGGGATTACCGTTACAGGTGCCAACTATGAACTTCGCACTCATCTAGCTCTTTGATGACTCACACCGAGAACAGAATGAACGTAACAAAGACAAAGAAGCGGGAGAAGAAACTGTCTGCGGAAGACCTGGGTAGTGTTTACGACCCGGACTTCCCAAGCACCCACTTCTTCTACGAATACGATGGCGAGCGAGAAGTTCTACCAGGGAGGATGGTGTCTCATGCCATTCTTCTATGGCACGAGCAGATGTTTGCGAATCCACTTGACGATACGAGCGATCTTTGGGAGTTCGCCGCCTCACTGTTGGAGCAGGATGAATTACCGGGGATGGGCTCCAAGCTTGAATGGTTGCGCTTCCAAGTCGTGATTGGAGCATTGTCTCCCAAATCCTGGAATAGCCTAGACCCTTACCCATACAAAGGAATGCTTATCGCGGCCATCTACATCCAAGAAGCACGGAGGCTTTGTGAAGAAGAAGATCCCAGTGACCGACTGTGGCATGTCATCACGATGGCCTACTACAACCTCGGCCTGAACTCGCGCCTGAGTGCAAAGAAGACCTTTGCGTACTACTCCGCAAAGGACAAAGCAGAAGACTCGGAGGACCGTCGAGTCTATGTACTCGAGGTTCTAAAAAGACTGCAGGGCAACCCAAAGATCACCAGCATCGAGAAAGCCAAGGATGCGGTTATCGACTTCATATGCACCCACAAGAACAAAGACGGTGAACTCGCACTCCTTGCTGCGTTTGAGAAGCTTGATCACTATGTCCCAGAGGGCAACAAGCACAACAAAGACAACAACGCAATGGACCGCCTGAGGAATACGCTCGACGACTGGGCACGCCCGAATGGGCCTTATCCACAGATGGCAGAGGCCTTCGCTGCCTTCCGACGCAAGACATCCAAGACAGCCTCATCTCCGCCCTCAGCTCCACGAAGTACTCAAGAAAACATCGAGATCTCTACCAAAGAGTTCCATACAAGAATCGTGCTCACTGGATCCACCGAATTTGAACGCGTGCTTCACTTTTCTCACGATACCGATAAGTGATCAGGGCCACCTAAGCCCAATGCACTTCACGGCTCCGTTAGGAACAGAGCGCCCCCCCGCCTTCACTAGGGGGAACCGTCGCAGGCACCTCAGCTGAGAATCTCGCGTCCAGAATGAGGCCAACACTTTGGGCCGAATCCATTCCAGCACGCGGCACCTTATCTCTCATGAAGCCCAAGGGCGACCTCAAGCATCAATTTCACGCAAATGTCAACCCCGTCAAGGGTTGACCCGGCAAGTTTTCAACTCGGCCCGCATCAGACTTTCTCATACCGGGAAGCACATCGCTTCCCGGACTAACACAGAGGAAATTCTGAAATGCAGCTCAAGTCCACTTCTCCGTCCAACGCTTCGCCCGCGACTTTCCGTGAAGCGCGCCGCGCGACCGCATTGCCGCCCGACGAAAACCCTCAGGAACTCCTCGAGCGCCTCAAGGCGTTCCTGCACACTTCGCCGCTCGGCTTGTATGAGAACAACCGTGCTATTCGATTGCCCGAGGTCCTGCACTTGCTGGGCATTGGCAAGAGCACTTGGTACGAACGCCTGAATAGCAATTCCCCCAACTACGACCCGACCGCTCCGAAGCCGTTCAAGCTGGGCACCAGCGTCCGTTCGCCGTCCGTCTGGTGGCACTCGGAGATCCAGGCCTACCTTTCCATGCGTGCTTCCATCACTCGCAACGCTGCGAATGAGGTCCGCGCATGAGCACTTCTAATAACAATGCACTGCTGGGTAACAAGTCCTCTCTGGAGAAGCTGAAGTTTTTCCTCGAGGAGGAGGTCAAGAACAGCAAGAACCAGAAGGTCATCGACTTCGCTGAGGCCTATCCCGTTATCGAGCAGCATCTTATCGCCAGCATCCCGCAAAAGCTGATGTTGGAGAAGTTCAACGCGGCGTACGGCCATAAGGTGCATGCCCCTCAGTTCCGCAAGATGCTGGAAGCGGAGCGCGCGCGGCGCGATGAGAACGGCGAAGTGATCGCGTGCTCGCTGTGCGGCGCGTCGTCTCGGTGGATCAAGGAAGAAGCTACCACCGCAGACGCTGCCCCTTCCGTCACCAACGGCTAACTACGTCTACTCAACCTCCTCGGCCCCGGCTTAGAGCCGGGCGCCACCTTCTGGATCAATAGAAAATGAGCACCACGATCGATTTCCCGTTCCACAAGCTGCCGAACCTACGTGAACTGCCACTTCCGATCTTTCAGTCGGCAACAGAGGAGGCCACTCGACTCCTCATGACCCCGCCCAAGATGGCCATCTACAGTGCGCTCGCAGTTTGCGCTGGAGCAGTTCAGATGCTGATTGATGTTGAGAAGCCTGCCGGCGGTGTGGTCGGAACGAATCTTTACGTTCTTCAGGAAGGTAAATCCGGTGAGCGTAAGACGACTGTTGACAACTGCTTCACTCGCTCCATCCGCACTTTCGAAAAGTCCAGGAAGGGTGCGCACGACGCCGCTTATGCGCTTCACTCAGCCAAGTCGAGTGTTTGGAGGGCAAAGAATCGCGCACTTCTGAAACTGTTGGATAAGGCCGAGGAACTCGGCGATGACACGACCACGATCGAGGAGAGACTAGTTACGCACTCGCTTGCAGCACCAGTGAAGCCGCCAAAGATCAAACTGATCTTTGACGATACCAGCATGCAAGCGCTGAAGAATGGTTTGGATCAGTTCCGTAGCGCCATGATCCTGAGCAGTGACAGCAAGAAGCTGCTCAACAACCTGCTGATCGCCAATGATGCGGACTTCAACAAGTTCTGGAGCTGTGAGGACGTTGCAGTAGATCGCGTATCCGGACCGAGCTACACCATCGACGATGCACGCCTGAGTGCTTCGTTGATGATACAGACCGAAGCGCTGGCCCGAATCATGCGCGGCAAGGGAGCAGAGGCGATGGAGTCAGGACTGTTTGCCCGCTTCATCTTCAGTCACGACCGAAGCACCCAGGGTGAGCGAATCATTGACATCACCGAGGACCGCACGCCAGCTATCGATGCTTTCAACGCGAGGGCTGCGGAATTCCTTGTTCAGGTTGAGGCCGCCGTTCTGAACGACGGGTTCAAGCGCAGCACGTTGAAGTTCTCCAAGGAGGCTGCTCTGGCATGGACCTTGTACTTCAATGAGGTGGAGACGAACATCAAGGCCGGGGGACGCTACGAGAACGCGGGTGATCACGCCTCGAAACTCGCTGATAACGTGGCCCGCGTCGCGAGTGTGCTGCACGCCTTCGAGGGCTACGCAGGTGACATCGGAATGGCTGCAACGCTGAGTGCGATCACCATCTGCCACGAAGCGTCCAAGGACTACCAGGAGCACGTTCTTCCGAAGGACCAGAAGGAACTGGATGCCCTGAAATTGTATGACTGGCTTAACAGTAATGTGCGTAGCCCCCGAGGCCAAAGGATCAAACGCTACGTGGACTTGAAGGTGATCAGCAACCTCATGAACTATTGCCCGCTTAAGTTCCGAGGAAAGCATCTGCATGAGCTTCTCGGGGTCCTCGAAGCGAAAGGCTATCTGACCATCCATCACGGGACGCACGGCCGCGGCGGCACGGCGGCAACCATCGAGTTCCGGACCACCGACCATACGTGCCATCGCCCCTAGTTAGCGGCATTCCTCCCACAACCCGCTAAACCTGCTAAACCTTTAGCAGGTTTAGCGGCTTTTATCGCCCCCACCATCTAAAAGTGACATCCGGCCGGCGACGGGGCGCATCCCTGCTCGCTGTCCGATGTACCTCCCCTTCTGACCATCCGTCATTCGACGGATGGCGGCCGGTCCCAAATGACGCTCTGGTAGCTTATCGACGCCCCGGTCGTAGTTGCTCCGATGATCAACTCGTGCAGCCTGCCCGGCTGCCGCCAGCGCCTGATTCTGGGAGTCTGCGATCCGTTCTCTGAGCAGACGAAGATCCTCCCCCATTTCCTGTGGTGTTCGACCGCCGCGCTCCTTACGACACCCTCCCCGTTCCGGGTTCTTACTGTTGTACCGGCGGAAGAACTGCTCCGGTGGACGCGGAACACCATCAGGCTTTCGAGCCGAGAACATCAGGTGCATATGGGGATTTCGCACCCCTGCCAAGGTGGACAGCGGGTCATGGATTGCAAGCTGTCGAGGTAGCCCTGGCGCAATGATCTCCGCCAACTCTCTTGCCAATCGTCTATTTTGCTCGTTGGTCAGCTCCTGGGGCAGTGCAATGATCGCCTCGATGTACGCGGCTCCGTTCTCACGCTCGTAACTGTCCGCCGCCTTCCATAGCCGGATTGGTTCACTCTCGGCCCAATCTGGCATGTTGTCGTAATCCACAGATACCAGGTCGTTCCTGCTCTGCCATTTCCCTTGTCGCGCGTCGTACCGCGAATGCTCTGCAGCCGTTCCTTTCTTTCCCGTGCTGAACTTTGCAAAGTAGGTCGCCATCTCCCCTCCTGTTGTTGTGGAGAAAAAAGGGCCGAGGACATATGTCCTCGACCCTGAATTGGTTTCCCTTGGTGGCGAATCTTCACCTACCACTGAGAAACGTTATATGCGCTTACTCATTCCCCCCTCCCTTCTATTGCATCTAGTGCATGTCGTTGGCTGAGGGGTGTGTAGGTACTGGTAGCCGGCTTCTCTCATACCTTATGCACCTAGGAGTAAGAAACTACTCATCATGCTCCGAGCATCAGTTGAATCAATAGGCTGCACTGACAGGCTTAGCTTCAGTCAACTTCCCGTTTTGAAGAACGTAGCTCACATTCTTCTCCACCGATGGACAGCAGGTGGCATCGTCAGGTCCCTGTACCAGGGTCTTGATCGCAACCGCTCCTTCTTGGACCGTGAAACCCTGAACGCCCTCACCGTACCCAGACACCGGCAGTGAGTCGGCATATGCCAATGCAGCGCCCTCTCTTACAAAGACAGCCAGATGCGTGGCGTAGGCGTTACCACCATTGGTCGCCTCCAGTACGAACAACACGGCCTTATCGCTGACACCGTCACCATTGAGGTCACCTTCAGCGAACTTCCTCGCTTCAAGGTTCTCATCCGCCTGATCGAAGATGAAAGCCTGCCGAGCCAGTGCTTCATTGATAACGCTCTCATCCGAGGCAGCTACTGAGGGCTCTGCTGCGATCTGGGGCTCTGCCTGCGCAGGTGCGCAGCTGACCGCCTCCGCCTGTGCCGCCGTCAAACCCGCCGGCACTTCGCATCCGGCTAGGTTGATATCACCGGCCTGGGTGAGAGCCGCTTCCTTCTTGCAACCTACAAGCGCCAGTACGGCCAACATGGCTCCCACCAACATACCTACCTTCTTCATACCCTCTCCTGGAGTCGTTTTGGGAAAAAACCAACCACGCGCATGGAGCGGGCGTGCTTGTGCACGCCCGCTATCTTCCTTCACTACCGCATCAGTTCCTCTTGTCTGATCCGTCACAGACCCAACAGTCCGGATCCAGACCGCGAGCGATCTTGTCAGCCCGAATGCTCTCCTGCTCCGCCTGATATCTCGCTTCGCGCTGGGCCGGCGTCAGCAGGCGTACTGCGTTGTATCGCTTCTCCGCCTCTGTAAGCAGAACTTCCTGCTTGGGCGTCAGAGTGAAATCATCACTTCCCGAAATCGAACGATGGAGCGCCCACATTTCCGGCTCCGTCAGGTATTCCGTGCCGTCTTGCAGATAGTGGGTCTGTGAGACCAGCTTTCCGCCCTCGTACAGGCCTCGCTCTGAGATTGCTCCGTTCTCTTCCCAGTAGGCCTCCCACAGCCCTACAGGCACGCTGCCTTTGAAGTTGGCCTTTACCTTGACCTGGCCGTTGAGGTAGTAGCTGACCGCCTCTCCTTCCAGACCATTGTTCACAGCCGTCGCCTGGTAGGAGAGTTGCCCAGGCTTTTCGGCGAAGTAGATCTTGATCGGCCCTTCCACGCGGCCGTTCTGCATTGTCAGGATGACGCCGGGACTGCCCGTCTTCGTATGGAACACTGTCTCCCCATCCAGACCACCGTCGGTCCGCTTGCCTTCGTAGGCGACGACCTGTGACTGCGGATAGCGGCAGGTGTACTGGCCACCTACCAACCCTTCTTCCACCTCCACATCGCAGACATAGTTCAAGTTGCCCAGCAGTGCGGTCATGCTGGTGGACTGATTGGTGTTCAGGTTCTGAAGGATGGTCCTCAGAGAGCCCAGGAGCGGTTCGAGCTGCTTGTGCGGTACACCGGTGATTTGCCCGTCGAATGGCTCGTTGGAGCCAGATTCGTAGATCTTGCCGTTACTCAGCTCTGCATTGCGCCAGTCCAGGACTGGCTTGCTGCATCCACCAAGAAGAAGGGCAGCCAGCATGGCTGCAACGTAGTTGATACTTTTCATGGAATTCCTTGTCTGTATGTTTGGGCGGCCGGCATTCGGTCGTCAGAGGCAACGAGCGATACTGTCGGCGGCCTACTTCGTGGGCAGGACGTCAGGCGCTATCAGGGGTTCCGACACTGGCCCGCTGCCACGAACAGCTGCTCGGCGAAGTCGGACGGTGGGTAGCCCTGTCTGTTGATAGCCAGCAGCCCCTGTTCCCCGTAGTGTTCCTGCAGCTTGTCGATGGCGCATTTGCAGTTGGACTTCGGTGCGCCGCTGCTCATGCAGTTGTCTATGAACTGGCCACGGACCTTGTCCAGCTCGCTGGTACAAGCGCACAGCGCCAGCGGAATGAGAGCAACGGTGAGCATCTTTCGGACTGTTGATCCCATGCTTATCGCCTCTTTACCAGGACGAGCAGGGCAAAGATCACCACGATCCAGACCACACCGCCGATCAGCTTTCCGAATGACGGGAAGACCACTACGGGCCAGACCAGGCCCTGCCCGAGGTTGTAGAAGAACCCCTTGTAGGCATAGCGCCCCCAGATATCGAAACATATGGCCGCGATCAGCACGGTCACGCCGTATAGGCCTAGCAGGTACTTCATGTCATTCCCCTGTTGGTTGAGATCAGTTGGTTTCTTGCAAGTAGTGGCTGACGGCTCTGAACAGCCGTCGCAGGTCATCGGCGTTGGGAACACTCAATGTGATGAAGGGCTCGCCATGGATCCGGATGTGCGCACCGTGAGCGGTGATCTCCGTTAGGCAGCCCAGTAACCGGATCTCGGCCTGCTCGAACTTGGCCTTGCACCGAATCTGGGTTTCGGTGATCAGTACGCCCTCCCTGGCACCGCCGAACACGGTGTCGTCGATGAGCACGACAACGTCTTGGGCACGCAGCCTCTCCCCGTAGCTGTCCAGAGCGCCCAGGAGCTTCTTCCTGGGGATGTGCGGAGCCACGAACACGCGTTCGAAGGGCTCATTGCTGAACTCGAGCCCTTGCAGTGCTTCTCGGAGTGAGCGGAGCGGTGGAGGCTCTGCGGCCTTGGCTCGCTCCGTCCGCGGGCCTGGGTCAGGAGACCCGGCGGACGCTTGGCTACGGTCGAAGCGTTCGCGCTGGTCTGGATCTTTGAGGACCGCATAGGCCTTGTTAACGGCCTGCATCTTGGCGGTCGCCCATGCCACGGACGCCTCGTCTCCCGCGGCGTAGCGGTCAGGGTGGTACTGGCTTCGCCGGCCCTTGTAGGCCAGTTCTATTTCCCAGAGGGGCGCCTCGGGGCGTACCCCGAGGACTTCGTAGTGGTTTTCATCCGCCATCAGGCCCTCTCCTGAGGATGAGCCATCGATGTGCCTCCATTCGTTGTGCCAGCTATATCCATGGCCATAGCTCTCCCACTTCTTCCTTCCTCAACATGACCGCTCGATTCCCCCACAACGCAGTAGCGAACACAGAGCTAAGAGTTCAAGGCTTGCAATAAACTTACGTGATACGTAGAGTCTACCCGGGGCGTAGATCATCCGTCATCCTGTTGGTATGACTACATCGGTCACCTCCTGCTAATGGCCGGCCCTGCCCTCAAACCCCGAGGCGTAGTGGCTGCGCGCCTGCGCCAAGCCCGACTGCTTCGAGGGCTTAGCCAACGCGAAGTCGGAGTTCGAATGGGACTTGATAAGGACACTGCCTCGGCACGCATAAGCCGCTACGAGAGCGAGTCCATGGCCATAAGCTTGGAATCACTATTTTCGTTGGCTGACGCTCTTCAAGTGCCGGCCGCGTATTTGCTGGCGTCATCGGCAGCTATGGCAGACGCGATCCTTTTGATAGGTGATGAAAGCGAAGTACAGCAGGCTCGTCTCGCTCAGGCCTTAGCCGCTCTTGCTAGCCTTCCAGCACCACGCCGGAAGGCACTACTCGAAGAGATCTTGAGTAAGCCGGGCATCTAGCCCTTCTTCTAGTTTCAGGGCCTTCACCAAGTATCGGCCTGCCATTCGCCGTAGACGTTCCGCAGCCTCTCTAGCCCGCGCCTTCATGCGCCAGTTTCCGTCGGTAGCTGAGCGCTCTACCTCCCGGGCCTGTCGGTCTAAATCAGCTGCTTTGGCACGAGCCATTGCCGCCCTGGTCGATGACCAGGACGTCTCCGTTTCCTTCATGCTGTTCTCCTAAGTATCCGGGCCTTAGATCTGCCCGAGCTGAGCCATCGAGGTCCCTTGGCTTGCCGACACCACAAGGTGGTCGACGACCCTCACCTCCACCATCGCCAATACTTCCTCCAACCGCTTGGTGATGGCTCGATCCGCCGCTGACGGCTCGCAATGCCCGCTAGGGTGGTTGTGAGCCAGTAGGACCGCTGCTGCGTTCAGGGCCAAGGCACGTTGGACGACAATCCGCGGATGGATCTCAGCACCATCTATGGAACCCGAGAACAGCCGTTCTACGGCGATCAGGCGGTTACGGGCATCGAGGAACGCCACCTCGAAGTGCTCGCGGATTTCATTGCCTAGACGCAGACGGAAGAACCTGCCGGCAACATCGGGATCTCCCAATAGCAGACCACTGACCATTGCTCTGCTCTCTAGGATTTCCAATGCCTGAGAGAGGACGAAGCTGTCACGTTCGTTCAAACCGTCAGGTAGCTTTTCCAGGCGCTGCTTCTGCGGAGAGATGTTCATGCGGCCTCCCCTAACAGTTCCTTCCAAGCCTTCTGCTTTAGCAATGCCCCCTGGCCGAACCAAGCAGCATCCAAGCGGTTCTCCGCACTCTGCGCCCGCCGATGATGGTCCACGAACTCGGTGATACTGTTGAGGAGACCGAAGGCGGTGCCCTTGCTGGTCTTCAAGCTAGCTCCTCTCCCCTGCCCGTCGTACAGCGCCCGCACCTTGGCTACAGCCTGCTCATTCACGACTGCCTTCCCATTCTGAGCAGCCGGATACGTGAGCAAATTCCGTAGCACCCCATCGACCGAATCAGGGTTCACAGGTGTCTCACAGAGGATTCGGATCCGCTCCACGAAGCCATGCCAGCCCTCAACAGCAATACCCAACTGGCTTTTGACCCTGTCAGCATCGAAGGTACTGCGATGCGGGACCTTGATGGCTCCGGTTCGATCCCCAACAGCGATCTGCAGGGTGTTGTTGCAAACCACACGAACTGAGGTGAACTGGGCGGTGGTAGCCAGCGTTCCGTCACAGGCTGTAGCCAGAAGAAGATAGCCGTTGACCTGATCTTGGCCCTTCAGGGCCACACCCTGTCCAGTGCGTGCCAATGCCCAGAACTTCCGCCCTCCACGAAGCACGCCTGCCGTCTCCAGCTCAAAGCCGCTGTACCGCGTCAGGTCGCGGTAGAATTCAAGGATCTCCCTCGGCTGAACTACTTGATAACGCTTGGACACGACGGCTAGCGGTCGCTTGGTGTCAGAGCGATAGAGCACCTTCTGCCCGGGGAACGCCCGAACGGGATACTGATCCTCAGCCTCGGCGACAAATCGAACCTCGGCTTCCTCCAAGGACCAGTTCATGCCGGCACGCTCGCGCCATACTTCAATGGACTGGCCAGGAGCCAACTGGCTTCCGATGCCATGCCATGGGACTTGGCCTGCATAGGCCATGGTTTCAACTTGATGCATCTGGGTCTCCTTTCATAGACGGCATAACGCACAAGGCCCGGGCAATGCCGGGCCTTGTGGGTCTATCTGGGTTGTTGGCTTAGTCGTAGGAATCCCGGCCGAACTGGTCGGGGCGTGTGAACGAACAACGGGCTACGGCCGACAAGATGGCCGCAGCCACGATGAAGACGCAGTAGAGGAACTCGGATTTATCCTTCATGCCTAGTACTCGAAGCGATACGCCGATGCGCGGCGCAAACGCAAAGCAGGAGGATCCTGCTTCACCGTAGTACTAAGGGTCTGAAATTAGTTCCAATCAAAAGGTGTACCGCGATACGACCCGACAGCTATGCTGACATGTAATGACCCACCGATTCCTGTGCAGGTCGTGCGGCTAATGTATCGGCATTGTCCGCATCCGGGTGCCATGCTCAACACCTGCTAGGAGCGCTGCTGGTTGTAGAGGGCGATCCACCCGCAATCACCCACAGGCCGTGAGTCTGGTTTCGAAGCGGAGCGGGAGGATGCCATTGACTCCGTTCGTCGCACCTTCTGAATACCTGCAGGCTCCTGGACGGCAAATATCCACTTTGCGCTCCATCCCGCCTTACGGCCCTCCACGACCGGCCTGGGCATCCTCTTCAAGAAATCGAATTCATCACCGAGGAGAGCACGCGCCAACCTGACGAGTCGTAACGCAGGACGGCAGTGTGTCGCGACGCGCATGCGCTGCCACACCAGAATCCAAACGTCACCTCGTAATCCCCATCCGGACGTCGGGTCGGGATGCCCACGGACAGGTTCATCGTCGCCCCTACACGCACACCCTCCAACTGCGGCTCCCACGCCGAGCCGGGATGGAGCTCGATGCCCAGTGAAGCCAGTGCTTGTATCGATTCCGAAGACAATTCGATCGGGCCGGCCTCGTTGGGTGCACTGATCTGCACGTACAACGGCATTGGATTGCCTGCCGCGTAACGGCCTGAACGCATTTGGTCGCGTATGACCGCGCGCATGACCCCCTGCAGGTCGGGCGGCGGATTTCGTGCGGCGTCTATCAGTCCCTGTTGCTTGTCGCGCACCGCCTGCAGCGCAGGCGTCGCATCCCCCTTTGCCGTGCAATCAAGGGCGGGAAGCTCCCGTACGCAGACCTCACCTGAGGATTCGCTGACGGTAACCACGTAGCGGTGCAGATCGGTCGACGCGCCTCGTTCGATCACTATCTTCCACTCATTGGTCGACGGATCGAAATCCGGCCCATCGATGGCCGAATCAGCGCGCCCATACTTCGCGTCCAGCACGACACCCGCCTCCTGCATCGCCTGCGTTACGTCCAGCAATGGAGGCCTGACCTGCCCATCGGCACCCCACGTGCAGATTGCGGCTAGCGCCAATGATCCTGCAAGCACCGACTTCTTCATCATCTGGCCTCTACCTGGAATGGAACCGCGATACTCCCCTGCACGTGGACTCCTGTCCAGCCGCCTCCTTGCGGCGGCATCGCGCGTCCCTCCCAGACCGTTTCGTGAACCGGAAGCGCGAAGACGCCCCCGGTAGGAATGATCGGCACCATCAGGACAACACTGCAGCGAGGCGGCCAATCACACCGATGCCACAGACGCCCTGGCAGCGATGTTCAACCCCGGGATGCGACCACGCCGACGTGTCACCAACCCGCCATGTTAATTCGGAGCAAGCAGCGCAATGGCTATGGTGCTCTACTGGAGCCGTGCGGGACTTGGTTGACAGGGGGCATTTGCGCGAGGCTGATCACGGTCATCGTCGAGAGATCGAAGTCTCATCGTGCAAGCGATTTCAGCGCGAATACATTTCGATTCGAGAGTTGGGTGACTTGCTCGGTTGGTCACATAGTCGTATGGTTTATGCGCTAGAAGCTTTGCTGCTTCAGCCGCAACTCTTGCGGCTGAAGCAGCGCGCAGGGTGGTTTGTTCGACGCTCTGGCTTGCCTGCTATGGGGTGCTGATGGAACTATTGCCCACTGGGGCTTAGGCGTTGGTTCAACTCGAGGTGCGCGGGATCTGGTCGAAGAGAGAGGTCTCATAGGACGTGCCCCTCGTAGGTGCTCCAATCTACACGGTGCGTTTGCTGCGCTGATGGTGCACCCGCAACCATGTCCCGCGGCAATCTATCTCTCTAGACTTGTAAGTCCACTACCAGCGACACCTCGGTACACTAGGTAGATCAAGAGGGCTCCTGGCGGGGCGAGAGTCAACTGATCGTGCCCGGGTAACTTCACTTAACGCGATGCTTGGCCAGCGAAGCAGCATTGAGCAACGAGCACGTCGACTACATGTTGTACGAACTGGCTCGCGCAGCCATCCTCAAACGAGTTGCTGAGGTTTGCCGCGACCTGCGCAAAGCGGAAGAGCAAAGCGAAGTTGCGAGGGGGGCTGAACTAAGGACGGAGAGGGTCGCTCTGTGGCAAGAGCTTTATGAACTACCGGCTCACAAACCAAGGACTTGCGCGTCAGTTGTCCGGAAGTACTCCGCCAGCATGGTAGCGGCTCAGGGCGTCTTGCGCGATCTCAACAAACTACGTACCTCGTAGCAGCCATTAACGATAGGTCATCGATCGCCCGGCAGTAGCGCGCCCTCTAGGCGCCTGTCGGCTTCTGCACCTGGAGTGAAGTTGTCCAGGTCGTGCGACTGCCGGCTTGCCGCTCCTGCCTCCAAATTATGATATCGTGTTAACATGAAAACATCCCCTCGGCCGGGCCCTATGAGCGCAAGACCAAGACAGCGTGCTACGACCACGGGCACCCTTGTCGGAACGCGCTTTCAAGCGACTTTGTTGGAGGCTATCGACAGCTGGCGTAAGGAGCAGGAGGACCTACCAACCAGGCCAGAAGCTGTAAGGCGATTGGTTGAGCTAGGGATGACTCATGACATTGCTCCCACTGCAGTTGGATCGGGGCGCCGCGTCAAGCAGAACTCGGATGAGAATAAATGAAAGGTACGGTGCCGTAGTCGCTATCAAGTCGGCAACGACGACTGAGGCGCCGGACAATCCTTAGGCGGCGCAAATACAGAACATGTTGGAGATTTCGGTGGCATCTAAGGCAGCGAATCATGGCGGCGATCTTGTAAAGAGAATATGGAGCCTTTGTCACACCCTTCGTGGCGATGGTGTCAGCTATCACGAATATATATCTGAGCTAACCTACCTGCTCTTTCTAAAGATCGCTGAGGAGACAGGCAGAGAATCCGCGTTGCCCGAGGGGTATCGATGGCGGAATCTTGCAGAGTACGCCGGCGGCGATATCCTTACCTTTTATCGCGACATGCTGACATTCCTAGGGGGGCATGCGTCCAGTAAAGTTGTGCGCGAGATATATGCCTTTCCGACGACCGTGTTCTCACATGCAGAGAACCTTGCCGCGGTTGTGAAAGGTATCAACAAGCTCGACTGGCATACCGTAACTGCAGACGGCATGGGTGACATCTATGAGGGGCTACTTTCCCGCAATTCGCAGGATGCTCGCTCAGGCGCGGGACAATACTTTACTCCACGAGCCTTGGTCGATTGCATGGTACGCTTGGTTCGGCCCAAGGCCTCCGATGTAATTCAAGATCCTTCGTGTGGGAGCGGCGGGTTCCTGATTGCCGCAAGTCAGTACATTGCGCAGGTAAAACGTAAGGCTACGTCCAAGGGTTCGCCAATCTTCGAAGGGGTGGAGATTGAGAAGTCGACCTATCGAATCTGTCAGATGAACTCATTCCTCCATGGGCTGAACGCAACGATTCTTCTGGGGGATGCACTCACAACTGATGCGTCGGAACTTTTGCCTGCGGATGTGGTTTTGGCGAATCCGCCGTTCGGAAATAAGGTTGGCAGTGCGAGGAAGATGCGAGACGATCTGCCTTTCAAGACTGCAAACAAGCAACTGGCCTTCCTTCAGCACATCTGGCTAGGGCTCAAAGACGGTGGGCGTGCAGCTGTGGTGGTTCCCGATAATGTGCTGTTTGAGGATGGCGTCGCACGTCAGATCCGAACTCAACTTATGGAAGTTTGCGATCTACACACAATCTTGCGATTACCAAATGGGATCTTCTACAGTCAAGGCGTAAATACGAATGTGCTCTTCTTTACGCGTCGAGACGACAGTGCCGAGAACTCACAGTCGATCTGGTTCTACGATATGAGGAGTTCGATGCCGCGATTCGGGAAAACGCGGCCGCTATTACAAGAGCACTTCGTCGAGTTTGAAGAGCTTTACGGAGAAGATGCGTACGGTAGAGCCCCGCGTCGCCAACAGGGTAAGGCAGGGAGGTGGCGTCGCTTCAGCCGGCGCGACATCCAAGACCGTGATGACGATCTGAATGTCTTCTGGCTTGGGCAATCCGCTGAGGTCTCAGATCTGATACAGGCGAGCCCGCAGGAGATCGCTTCGACGATCATGTTCCACCTTCAAGCAGCTATGGCAGAAATTGAGCTCCTATCCGACGAACTGGTGCCGGAGGAGGACCAGTGAAGAATGTGCCTAAGGGATGGGCAAGAACGACGATTGGCGAGATCGCTGAGCTTGTAAACGGGCGTGCGTTCAAAACTAGTGAGTGGACCTCTGATGGACTTCCGATAGTTCGCATTCAGAACCTCAACCGCCAGGATGCTCCGTTCAATCGGTACTCGGGCCCGGTGGCTGAGAAGCACATGGTGCGTGCTGGGGATCTCCTCTTCGCGTGGTCGGGCACTCCAGGTACATCATTCGGTGCTCACGTATGGCGTGGTCCAGACGCAGTCCTAAACCAGCACATCTTCAATGTTCGAATAGACAACAATCTCGCAGATCGGGAGTTTCTTCGCTTCCTCATCAACCACTCGCTGGATGAGCAGATCGAAAAGGCACATGGCGGCGCAGGGCTGCAGCATGTTACTAAGTCGGCATTCGAGGCGACAGAGATTTCACTTCCGCCCCTTCAGCATCAGAGACGCATAGTTCGCCGCCTCAAGACGAACGAAGAGAAACTTGAGCGAGCGATCTCGCATCTGGAGGCCGTAGTGGAGGCTGCAGACGCTGGTCGAATGCAATTGCTTGAATCTGCGTACGATCTTTCGATGCGGCCGCAGTTTGCGAAAGATGCTGTCGATGTCGCGGTCGGCGATATTGCGTCAGATATCTCGTATGGCTCGTCCGCAAAATCTAAGAAGATCGGAGATGTGCCGGTGCTTCGGATGGGAAACATTCAAGACGGAGAGCTCGATTGGACGGACTTAGTCTATACGTCTGATCAAGCTGAAATTGCTAAGTACGCACTAAGCGAGGGAGACCTCCTTTTCAATCGTACGAACAGTCCGCAGCTTGTGGGAAAGACCGCTGTCTTCCATGGGCAACGATCGGCTATATACGCAGGTTACTTGATACGTGTTCGTTGCTCGGAGGCGGTTGTCCCTGATTACCTTGCCCATTGTCTGAACAGCCCGTCGGGAAGAGACTACTGCCAACAGGTGAAAAGTGACGGCGTAAGTCAATCAAACATCAATGCGAAGAAGTTGGCCGCGTTTCGCTTCCGTTGTCCTAGCACGTCCGTGCAGGCCGAAGTAGTTCGCTTGGTAGCGACCTCACTACGAAGGCTCCGGAAGATTACTGAGCAAGCTAATGCTTCGATGGATCGCGTGCGAACTCTCCACCGCCGGCTCATAGACCAGGCTCTCGCCGGCGAGATGGTCGCAGTAGATGGATCGGATGAAATCGCTGAGCTACAAGTCGAGCAGCTCATTGCCGCCAAGAACAGTCGCAAGTCCGAAGAAGCAAATAGAATTGCAACGGGAACTATCGCTATGGATAAGTCTGTAGAGCAAATCCTTAAGCAAGCCAACGGGTGGATATCTTCGCAGGATGCCGCGCGACAGTATGGGATCGGCTTTGGCACAGAGACAGAGCAGATTGAGCCCTTCTACGCCGAACTACGCGATCTAGCCGCTGCGGGTAGGCTTCTTAGGGAGCCCATCAAGGATGGGAGTGGAATGAAGGTTGGTGATCGACTCTGCCTCAAGGATTAGGCCGCCATGCGCATCGACAAACTGAGAATAGGTTCAAGCGATCCAAGTCCTTCTCATCGTTTTAAGAACTTAAAGGATGTGACGATTGATTTTGATCAAGACGAATGGGTAACCGTCGTAATCGGTTGGAATGGTACGGGCAAGTCGAATGTGCTCGAAGCGCTTGCCATCATTTTCCGTGAGCTGATCGGTAGTGGAAAGCGCCGCCAGCCATCCATCGATTTCGCCTTCGGCCTGAGCTATCGGATTGGCCACGGAAAGGCTCAGAAGCGAATCGTTATCGAGCACGATCCCGACAAGAAGGAGTCATTCGACTTCTCGGTTGAGCAGCCAAAGGCGGCAAACCCCGATGCGCGGGCGGCCCATAAGGTTCGCCTAGCCGCATTTCTTAGGGATGAGTCCAATCTCCCCCGCTATGTTTTCAGCTACTACTCTGGCGAAAGCTCTCGGATGCGCGAGGTCTTCTCGCCTTACACTCAGTGGTACGACGAGCAACTTAGGAAAGGTAAGGACCCAGGATTAAAGCGGCTCTTCTACGCACTACCTGTCCATAGCCAGTTCGTTCTCCTGGCCTTCATGATTGGGAGAACGGACAAGGATGTCTCTGAACTCCTAAGGGATCACCTAGGCCTTAACCCTGACGAGGGTCTCGAATCTGTCCTCTTTGTTCTAAGAAGGCCGCCTTGGAAGCCTCATCCAGACGGTGATGCAAGGTTTTGGGGTGCGCGCGGAATCGTTAGCAATTTCTTGAGTCGCCTCTGGGATGTCGCTCTTGCGCCGATCGACGTAGAACGATGGGTTCCTACGTCGCTGTGGAACAAGGAGACGCTCGATTTCAAATACCTCTACATCAAGGATATCGACGCGCTTAGACAGCTCGTAGGAAAGCAGGCGCCAGCTCACTTCTTTCGGGATCTTGAGAGTACATATGTTTCTCAGCTCGTTGAAGAGGTCCGTATCAAGGTGCGGCTAAAGAAGAACGACGCAGCTGTTACTTTCAGGGAGTTGAGCGAAGGCGAGCAGCAGTTGCTCACGGTCCTGGGGCTTCTAAGATTCACAAGCGAGGAGGAGAGCCTCTTTCTGTTAGACGAGCCAGATACGCACCTCAATCCAAAGTGGAGTGTTGACTATTTAACTTTCCTGAGGGGGTTCGTAGGAAGCGCGAAAGCAAAATCAGAAAGTAGTCACGTGATCATGACTACTCACAATCCGCTCGCGATCGCAGAGCTAGAGCGGGGGCAGGTCCAGATTCTCCAATCGAAGCAGGGGGAAGTTGGAAGGAGGATTGTCTCCTGTCACCCGGAAATGGCGCCGAGGGGTATGGGCTATGCGGCAATCGTCACGAGTGAGATGTTCGGGATTGCCTCTACCTTAGATCGTCCTACGCAGGTCGATCTTGAGAAGCAGCGACTTTTATCTTCGAAAGAAAAGCTATCAAAACGAGAGCAGTCTGAACTTGATAGCGTGAACGGTAGACTCGATGCCCTAGGGTTCCGTTTCGTCCATCCTGATGATGAATACACAAGGTACCTGCGCCATCGTCGTGAGGCACTCCAGGAGATATACAGAATCCGGGATATGAACGCGCTCGCGGAACATGCGACCGACATGAGCCTGAAGGAGCGCGAAGAACTATCGAAGCGGATTATTGGTGTGCTGATGCAGAGCAAAGAGGGGGCGGGGGATGCGCTACGTCGACGTTAGTTCGCTGAGCCTACCTGACGGTTGGGATGAAAGCGCGCTGGCCGCGACCAAGGCCGTCTTGAGGGGTCAGGCAACGATCGCAGAATACGAGGACATTTGGCGCGATCTAAAGACGCGGCTCGCCAAGGTGCTGTTTGATAAGTGCTGGTTTTGCGAGACACCCATTACTCGCTCTGACAATGCTGTCGATCACTTTCGTCCCAAAGGCAAGGTTTCAGACGCAGCTCGTGCGCACGTGGGGTATCGCTGGCTGGCGTTTTCATACATCAACTTTCGATACGCGTGTACGTTCTGCAACAGCCGCCGCATAGATGTTGAAGGAGGAACTCAGGGCGGAAAAGCCGACAGGTTCCCGCTCGTCAATGAGCCTGCGCGCGTATACGAAGTCAATGTCGAAACGCTAAATTTCTCTCAGATTAGAAAGACCGTTCGGGGTGAGAAACCAGCGATTCTGGATCCATGCGACGTGCTTGACTGGTCTCTTCTCGGATGCAAGCGGGAGAACGGTCAGCCATGCGCAGCCATCGACGATGCTGGGGCGAAATCTCGCGTAGCAACATCTATAGATGTTTACCACCTCAATCACGAGCCTACCTGCAAGCAGCGGCATCGCACGGCGCTACAGCTTCTCCAACTCGTCGCTGACGCGAAAGACAAGTACGACGCCATTGCGCCGGGTGATGCAGTTCTAGAGGACGACTTTGCCGATGCCTTAGAGAGGGTTGTCAGGATGATCAAGCGCGACGCGCCATATAGCGGCGAGATGATCTACCTGCTAAAGGGGCAGCGCGACTCAGGTCAGCCATGGATACAACACATCATCGATGCTTGCTAGGATTGATCCCTCGCCCGCGCCATTACCGCCGGACTTGAAATCGGCGCGTGCGCACGCTGCACCCCAGTAGATGAACATGTCATCGATGGCACGCGCTTGGCGCCCAACTTATGTTGTCAAGCGACGTCCCCCCGGCCTGAGTAGAGGTCGGGTTTAGAGTCCGGTTTTGATCTTATCTGTCTTCGCCACCAGCTGCGCGGCGTACTGGGCAGGTGTCATCCCGCCGAGTGCTCTTTTTGGCCTTTCTTCGTTGTAGTCACGTCGCCAGCTTTCGATGCTGGTACGGGCATGGAGCAATGTTGGGAACTAGTGCTCGTTGAGGCATTCATCGCGTAGCCGGCCGTTGAACGACTCAACATAGGCGTTCTGATTCGGTTTCCCTGGCTCGATCAAGCGCAGGGCGATTTCCTTGTCGTGAGCCCAGGCAACCATGGCTTTTCCGCAAAATTCCTTTCCATTGTCCGTCCTGATAACTCGAGGTAGGCCGCGCTGAACTGCCAGCCTGTCCAGCACTCTGGATACTCCTTGGCCAGATATGGCTCGCGCCACTTCGATGGCAACTGCCTCATGGGTCGCATCGTCGACGATGGTCAGACACTTGATCACCCGACCCTCAGCAGTTCGATCAAATACGAAGTCCATCGACCACACTTCATTTGCAGCGGACGGCCGTATCAGCGGCTGGCGCTCACCTACTGGCACCTTCTTGCGCTTCCTACGACGCACCTGCAGGCCGGCTTCCTTGTACAGGCGCTCCACCCGCTTGTAGTTCACAACAAGCCCTTGCTGCCGCAGCTTCAGATGGATCATGCCCACACCGTAGCGTTTGTGCCGTTGCGCCAAAGCGGCGATCTGCTCACGAAGCTCGGCGTTGTTGTCGGGTCTGGGCACATATCGCAACGCGCTGGCGCTCATGTGCGCTACCGCCAGCGCTCGTCGTTCGCTCAACCCCTTCTCAACCATGCTCCGCACCAGCAGCCTGCGCACTGGTGCGGTCACCACTTTTTTCGCAAGGCGTCCTTGATCACGTCGTTCTCGAATACCTGCTCAGCCAGTAGCTTCTTCAGGCGCGTGTTCTCCGCTTCCAGGTCCTTCAGTCGCTTGGCATCTGGCACGCTCATACCGCCGAACTTGCTGCGCCACAGGTAGTACGAGGCCTCGCTGAAGCCGTGCCGGCGGCAAAGATCCTTGATGGGCATGCCTGCTTCAGCCTCACGCAGGAAGCCAATGATCTGTTCTTCGGTAAAGCGCTTCTTCACGTCCAATCTCCTTGTCATTGAGGATTGGACTCCAAGCCGTTGTGCTACTCAATCTTGGGGGGACGTCGACAGAGCCATACGTTTTGATCCCCGACTTCAGAAGGACACCCTGCGCGACAGCAGCCGCGCAGGGCAATCTAAGACACTAAGCGGTGAATCAACCAACCAACTTCAGAAGGGGCTGGCCTTTTCGCTTCAACTTATCTAGGTAGTCCGCCCACGCTTGCATCATCTTCCTGCGCTCAGGCAAGTGTTCCGCTCGATTGTAGGCCGCCTTGATGGGATTCCTTTCAGAGTGGGCAAGCTGCCTTTCGATCGCATCTGATGTCCATCCCATCTCATGAAGCAAGGTGGAAGCCATGCTTCGAAAGCCGTGTCCCGTCATATCGTCCGTCCCGTAGCCAAGGCGACGAAGGGCTGCATTGACGGTGTTCTCACTCATTGGATCCCTTGAACTTCGAACGGACGGAAACACGTAGCGTCCATTTCCCGTGACCGGTCGTAGTTCCTCAAGTACTGCAACTGCCTGCTTGGATAACGGAACAACGTGAGCTACCCCCATCTTCATTTTCGCTCCAGGGATGTTCCATTGCTTCGCAGCAAGATCGAACTCCTCCCATTCCGCCTTACGCAGCTCCCCCGGACGAGTGAAGACCAGGGGAGCAAAGCGGAGCGCACATTGCGTGACAAGTTGCCCCGTGTACCCATCAATGGCCCGCATCAGCTCACCGACCTTCGCTGGATCGGTTATTGAAGCGTAGTGCCTATTCTTCGCCGTCTTCAAAGCACCACGAAGAGCACTGGTCGGGTCGCGATCTAACCTTCCAGTGGCCACGGCGTAGCGAAATACCTGCCCACAGATTTGGCGAAGGCGCTGCGTGGACTCGATCTTCTCCTGAGCCTCCAACCTACGCAGGACCGCCAACACCTCAGCGGTAGTGATCTCATGGATCTGCCGCTTACCTAGCCAAGGGAAAGCGTAGGTTTCCAGCATCCAAGCTGCCTTCTCCCGCGTTGACTGCGCCAAGTCCCCACGGGACTCAAGCCATTCCACGGCTATCGTCTGGAAGCGGGTATCTACTGACAACTTTGACGTGAGCTTGCTCAATTGCTTGTGCTCGGAAGGATCGCGTCCAGCACGAAGCTTCGCCCTAGCCTCATCACGGGCCAAACCGGCCTCCTTCAATGACACTTCGGGATACACCCCGATCGACAGCAACTTCTCCTTGCCATCCCAGCGGTACTTCATTCGCCAGTATCTGGCTCCGTTGGGCATCACGTGCAGGTAAAGGCCTGCCCCTGCCGCCAGCTTGTAGGGCTTGTCCTTGGCCTTCGCATTTCGCGCGGCCATATCTGTCAATTGCTTAGCACCCATTGGGGGTACATCCTCCTTGCTGAACTCTATTTTTCGAAATGTACCCCCACTTGTACCCCCAAAGCTCTTGGATGTACGTGGACAAGCTCGGACCAAAGCGCACAAAAAAGCCCGCATTTCTGCGGGCTTAGTATGAATTCTGGACTTACTTGGACGCCACGGGATCAGGCGATGGTGCCGCTTATCCGAATCGAACGGATGACCTACTGTTTACAAGACAGTTGCTCTACCAACTGAGCTAAAGCGGCAAGGCGTGTTACGTGCTGCGGTTGCGCGATGGTAGCGCTGCAACCTGGGGAAAGCCCAGTCGAGACCGGCGCTTCCCGATCCCCGCCGTGGCGGGGCGCGCCATTCTACCGCAGACGCGCGCAATCCAACGACTGTTGTTGGGCGGCAGCTGCACGCTGCTTCAAACTGGCCGGGGTGGCTGCGCCGGCGGTGGCTGCGTCCACCCACCAGCTGGGGGCAATTTCAGTGCCGCTGGCGGCCAGTTTGGCCGGGAAGCCGGCTGCGGTCAGGGTGGCCAGGCGGCGCTCGGCGCCTTCTCGGTGGCGGTACTGCCCCAGGGCGACGGCGTTGGCCTCCTCGCCCTGGGAGACGATGAAGTAATCGCTGAAGCCGGCCTCGACGATGCGCTTGGCGGTGGCCTGGGCTTCCTCACGCGAGGCAGCCGGGGCAATCAGTACGCGGTAGCTGCTGGCGGCCTTGCCGGGCACTTCGCGCAAACGCGGGCGTGCGGCATCAGCACCCAGCGCGGCCATTGCCGCCTGCGCCTGCGCCTGCGTGGCAAAAGGACCAAGGCTGGCGCATTGCACGACGGCTGGCGGCCTGGTCTCGGCTGGCCTGGTCTCGGCTGGCCTGGTCTCGGCTGGCCTGATCTCGGACGGTTTGGCTTCGCCGGGTTTGGCTGCGCCCGCTGCAGTGCCAGCTGACGGCAGCGCTGCCGGCTTGGCTTCCGTAGCTGCAGCCACCGCAGGCGCCGCGTTGAGCGGTGCAGCATCCACTGCCGCTGCAACCGGGGTTTCAGCAGCAGCCGGGGCTGCTGGACCGACATTCCCGGGCGCCGGCGACGGAAGCACTTCCAGGCTGGCGACGCCGGGCTCGGCAGGCGCCGCGACGGCAACCGGCTCAGCACGCGGCACCATCCACCACAGCGCGACGCCAACATTGAGGATGGCCAGCAGGACGATAAGGAGACGGGTCAGCATGCGGTGATCCTACCGGGCACACGCGCCGTGGTGAACTGCCCAGCGCGCCAGACCATCCAGCACCAGTGCCGGCCGGTAGTCGGCGTCAGGCAGCAACGGCAGCAACGGCAATGCGCCGCCGCCATGCACTACAAGTGCCGGCTCGCTGCCAAGCAACAGCTGCGCCTGGCGCAGGCTGCGTTCGACCAGTGCCACCGCAGCGCCATCGCAGCCGGAGGCCAGCGCGTCGGCGGTGTCGTTGGCGAACTCGGCATAGTCGCCGCCAGTGGCGGGCAACTGCACAGCGCGCGCATGCAGGGCTTCGCGCATCACCGTTGGCGAGGCACCGATGCGGCCGCCACGATGTAGGCCATCAGCATCGATCAGGTCGATGGTAAGAGCGGTGCCGACGCCGACCACCAGCACCGATTTCTGCGCTGGTGCCACTGCCAGCAAGCCGAGGAAACGATCCACGCCGAACTTCTCCGGGCGTGCATAGGCCACGGTTACACCCGCACACTGCGGCAGGGTTTTTGCCACCTGCACCGTGGTGAAGCGGGCCTGCAGAATCTGCATGACTTCTTCGGTCAACGCTGCCGAGGCAACGCTGGCCACCCAGGCGGTGTCGCCTTGCGGCAGGGCTTCCAACGCACTGGCGGTGATCGCCTCGGCGCCATGCGCCCAGGCCTGCACGCTGCCGGCGCGATTGCCGTGCAGCGGCGCAAATTTGAAACGCGAATTGCCCAGATCAAACAACCAATCGCTCATGCCGCCCTCACGCTGACTTCGCCGGCATGGAAACAGGTTTCCCGCCCATCAATATTCACCCGCAATGCGCCGTCCTCGGCCAGCCCGCAGGCCACGCCATCGTGCAGCACGCCGGCTTCTTCTACTCGCACCGCGCGGCCCTGGAGTACATCCATGGTGGCGTAGCGTGGCAGGAACGGGGCCAGGCCGCGCTGCTCGAATTGTTCCAGGGCGGGCAGCAGGGACCCCAGCAAAGCCACGACCACGGCATTACGCGACACCTCGGCACCGGCCAGCGTATCCAGGTCGGTCCACGGCTGGCTGATGTCGGCAGCGCTGGCCTGCGGCATGCGTACGTTCAAACCCAGCCCGATCACCGCCCGTGCCGGCCCGGCAAATTCGCCGCCGCCCTCCACCAGCAGGCCGCCGAGCTTGTGCCCGTCCACGACCACGTCGTTGGGCCACTTCAAGCCGGCGTCGCGGAAGCCCAGCCCGTGCAGGGCTTCGACCACGGCCACGCCAACCGCCAGGCTCAGCCCGCCCATCCGCGACAGGCCGCCGCCAAAGCCGCGCGACAGTGACAGATAGACATGCGCGGCCAGCGGCGAGGCCCAATGGCGACCACGGCGACCGCGACCACCGGTCTGGCGCTCGGCCAGCAGCGCCGCCGTTCCGCGCTCAGGCGCGCTGCGTTGCAGCAATTCCGTGTTGGTTGAGCTCAATGTCCAGCCTATTTCCAGCTCGGACAATAGCGGCAATACCGCCGCCGGCAGGCCGGTGCGGATCTGTGCCGGGTCCAGCAACTCCACCGGCTGGGCCAGCCGATAACCGTCGCCAGCGCGACCCTCGATCATCACGCCAGCGGCGCGAAGCCCTTGAATACGCTTCCAGACGGCCGCCCGGGTCAGCCCAAGCTCACGCGCCAGCGTATCGCCGGACAACGCTCCGGCCCCCAGCTTGGCCAGCAATTGGCGGTCATCCACAGCAGCTTCCTCACAACAGACCGGGAAATTATGCGGCAAGCCCCGGAGGCCGCCCAGCGCCGCTCCACTTTCCCGGAGAAAAAGCAGGCTAGAATCGGGAATTAGCCCGCCTTTGGATGTTGACGATGCGCCACCTCGCTCATTGCCTGATCCTGTTGCTGGCGCCAGTTGCAGCGCAGGCTTCGGACGCGCTCGGCGGCGCTGGCCAAAGTGCGTGCAGCTACGCGCCGGCAGAAGTGGAGCGCGTGGCGGCCCCGGCCGCCGCCGTCAGCATCGCCAACGCCCCGCCGGCGACTCCGGTCCCGGCCAAGACCGCCACCCCGCGTGCCGGTGGTGGCAGCGACGATGATCTGCTGCCGCGCCTGCGTGCACCGCGCTGGCATCGCCTGCTGCCCGGGATGTTCCGCTGATCCAGTCGTTGTTGCGCTGGTGGCAGCGCACACCGCCTCCGCTTGATGACGCGCTTTGGCAGCGGACCTGCCAGCAATGCCTGTGGTTGTCCGGCTTGTCCGCTGAGCGCGAGCGCAAGCTGCGGGCGTTGGTAGAGCTGTTCCTGCAACGCAAAACCATCACCCCGGTTTCCGGGCTGGAACTGGACGACGGCCAGCGCACGTTGCTGGCCGCCCTGTGCTGCCTGCCGCTGATCGAGTTCGGCCGCGAGGGCCTGCATGGCTGGTCGGAGCTGGTGGTGTACCCGGATGCATTCCGCGTGCGCCAAAGCCATACCGATGCGGCCGGGGTATTGCATGAGTGGGATGACGAACTGATCGGCGAGGCCTGGGGCAGCGGCCCGCTGATCCTGTCATGGGCTGATGTGCGGGCTGACATCGCCGATCCGCAGGCCGGCTTCTGCGTGGCCGTGCATGAGATGGCGCACAAGATCGATGCGCTGGATGGCGCCATCGATGGCACGCCGCCGTTGCCGCGCGACTGGCAGCGGCAATGGGCGCGGGATTTCCAGCAGGCCTACGACGCGTTCTGCGCACAGGTGGATGCGGATGTTGAAACCGTGATTGATCCCTATGCGGCGGAAGCGCCGGAGGAGTTCTTCGCGGTGGTCAGCGAGTACCACTTCTCCGCGCCGGAACTGCTGGAGCAGACGATGCCGACGGTGGCGGAGCATCTGCGGCGGTTTTATGGGCCCGTTGAAGCTGGGCTGCGGTAGCGGTAGCGCAAGAGCAAGATCAAAAGCGAACCCCTCCCCAACCCTCCCCTTGGCTACGCCAAAGGGAGGGAGCCAAGCACGCGGTCTGCTCCCTCCCTTGCGCACGCAGTGCGTAGGGGAGGGTTGGGGAGGGGTCGGATTTTGACTTTGGCCTTGGCTTTGACTCCTCACGCACCCAGTGCAGAGGATAGGCGGCCTGCTGAAGCCATGATCCAGCGAGGAATCAGATACCCGGCGGCAAGGTCACTTCAAACCGGGCGCCGCCCAGTTCTTCCGAACGCTTGACCTGCAGTTCGCCACGATAGGCCTTGATCAGGTCCTGCACGATCGACAGACCGATGCCGTGGCCCTGCACGCGCTCATCGCCGCGCACGCCACGCTGCAGCACCTTGGCGATGTTGTCCTCGGCGATACCCGGACCATCGTCATCCACTGCCAGCACCAGACCAGCGCGCTTGCCGTTGCCTGCGGTGATCGGCTTGGCCGTCAACAACACCCGGCGATTGGCCCACTTGAAGGCGTTCTCCAGCAGGTTGCCCAGCAGTTCCTGCAGATCACCCGGCTCACCGTAGAAGTTCACCCCCGGCGTTACCTCGAACTCGCAGAACACACCCTTGGCGGCGTAGACCTTTTCCAGCCCACGCACGATTTCTTCCGCCGTGGTCTCGATGGGCACCGGTGCCGAGAACAACTTGTGACCTGACGATGCCGCACGCGCCAGCTGGTAGGACACCAGGTTGTTCATGCGCTGCAGCTGCACGCCAACTTCCTCGCGCAGATCAGCCTCGTTGCTGGTGCCGCTTTCCAACTGGGTACGCAGCACTGCCAACGGCGTCTTCAGGCTATGTGCCAGGTCGGCCAGGGTATTGCGCTGGCGTTCGAGGTTTTCGCGCTCGCTTTCGATGAAGGCATTGATGCTTTCAGTCAGCGGCTCCAGCTCACGCGGATGCAGCTCGCTCATGCGCTCGCGTTCACCGCGCTGCACGCGGGTCAACTCGTTGATCACGCGCTTGAGTGGACGCAGGCTCCACTGCAACACCAGCGTCTGCAGCAACAGCAGGATCAGGCCGGTAACGCCCAGCCAGAACCACACCGCCGCGCGGAAGCTGCGCAGCTGCATGCCCAGCGCGCGCGAATCCTCCAGCACATAGATGGTGTATGGAAATTCGGATTCGGGCGCGCCATCGCCACCCCATACCAGGCCCATGCCATAGCGATAGACCTCGCCGGGCGTGCCGTCGATCTGGGTGATGGGCAGGGGGCCTTCGAACACTTCCTCGCGCGGCTTGAGCGTACGCCCACTGACGTCCGGCAGCATCGGGCCTTCGGCCGACATCGAGTTCGCTACATGGCCGGGCATGACGACCTGCAGGTACAGGCCGCTGCCGGGGAAATCGAAACGCGGATCCGGTGGCTGTTCGCGGATGTACAGCGAGCCATCGCGGGTGAAATCGATGCCCCCGGCATAGGCGGTGGCGTAGTTCTTCAGGCGTTCGCTGAGGTTGTCACGCGCGGTCTGGCCGAAGGCCGCATCCAGCGCGTAACCGGCCAAGGCCAGGAAGGCCACCAGGCCCACCGAGGCAGCCAGCAGCTGGCGGGCCTGCAAAGAGCGGGGCCGCCAACGCTTCAATAGCCACTGACGGCCCGTCATGACGCTATGCCCCTACGGGGCTCAGCCCTCGTTGCGCGGGATCGCGAAACGGTAACCGCGGCCGCGCACGGTTTCGATCGGCTTCAATTCGCCATCGGGATCGAGCTTCTTGCGCAGGCGGCCGATGAACACTTCCAGCACGTTGGAGTCGCGGTCGAAGTCCTGCTGGTAGATGTGCTCGGTCAGGTCGGCCTTGGAGACCAACTCACCGGCATGCATCATCAGGTACTCCAGCACCTTGTACTCGTAGCTGGTCAGGTCGACATTGCTACCAGCCACGCTCACCGTCTGTGCGGCCAGATCCAACGCCACCGGGCCACATTCCAGGGTCGGCTTGGACCAGCCAGCGGCGCGGCGCAGCAGCGCGTTGACGCGAGCCAGCAGCTCTTCGACATGGAACGGCTTGACCAGATAGTCGTCGGCGCCCTGCTTCAGGCCCTCGACCTTGTCCTGCCAGCTGGAACGTGCCGTCAGGATCAGCACCGGGAATTTCTTGCCCTCGTCACGCAGCGCGCGGATCAGCTCCATGCCCGACATCTTGGGCAGGCCCAGATCGATGATGCCCACGTCGAACGGCACTTCGCGGCCCATATACAGGCCTTCTTCGCCATCCTGAGCGGCATCCACGGCGAAACCTTCGCGCTTGAGGCGTGCCGCAAGGGTTTCCCGCAGCGGGGCTTCGTCTTCAACCAGAAGGATACGCATGAACTCTCCCTAGTACTTTGGGCCGGCCTGGCGGCCAGCGTGTGTATTCAAAAACCACAACCACTATCGCTGTTCAGGAGTTATCGCCGCGTGGTGGCAGCTCCGCCCGCTGTTCGCGCGGGTGGTCTCGTGAAGGCGCAGGGTCGTCCATGTAGCGTACGCGCCCACGGTCATCCATGTATTTGACACGATTGATGTCGCGGCCGTCATACGGCACGCGCTCGGCACCAAGAATGCGCCCACCGGTCTCGCGTTGCACGCGCCGCACGGCGTCGGACAACGAGCGGTCTGTACCCGCCTGGCGGCCAGCACGGGCAACGCGCTCACCACCCTCAACACCACGGGCGTTGTCGCCCCGCGACTGCTGCGGCTGCTGCGCCGACGCTACGACCACGCCCGGACCAGCCACGATCAACGTGGCAATCAGGGCGACCAGCAGACGACGACGGGAAAGCGAATGCATGAGGCAGATCCTAGCGGACGGCGAGGCAACGTTCAAAATTCGTAAACCACGGACCGGGAAAATTTTCCGGAGAGCTTGCGAAATTGAGCCAAATTCTTGATTTTTAGGGGTGAATCCGATCTGAATCCGGCCCCTGTCCTGCGCACTCGTTCAGCAAGCTGACCGGACAAATGCCGAACAACCGCCCTAGTGGACGCTTCACGCCACCCGCTCTGCCTGACGACGGGTGACCTGCAACGCCTGTTCGACCAAGCCCCAGTCGGCGCCGGGCCGGTGTGCGCCCTCGCTGAGCACCTGACGGAAGCCACGCCCGCCCGGCTGCCCATGGAACAGGCCAAGCAGGTGCCGGGTGATGTGCTTCAGGGCCAGGCCGCCGGCCAGCTGTGCTTCAACATACGGACGCAGCGCGACCAGCAGCTCCTCACGCCCGCTCAGCGGCTGCCCTGTCTGGGCACAGTCCAGCGCATGCAGCACATAGGGATCGTGATAGGCCGCCCGGCCGAGCATGACCCCGTCCAGGTGCTGCATATGCTCCTGCGCGGCCTCTACCGTGGCGATGCCTCCATTGATCACCAACGGCAGGGTCGGGCGCTCGCGCTTGAGCTGGTAAGCCCATTCGTAGCGCAGCGGCGGAATTTCGCGGTTCTCCTTGGGCGACAGGCCCTTGAGCCAGGCATTGCGGGCGTGCACCACCACCATCGCCGCGCCCGCCTGTACCTGCCGGTCCACAAAACCGGCAAACACCTCGTAGTCCTTGTCCTCGTCCACGCCCAGGCGGCACTTCACCGTGATCGGGATATCCACCGCAGCGACCATCGCCGCGACGCATTCAGCAACCAATTCAGGTTCGCGCATCAAACAGGCACCAAAGCGTCCGGCCTGGACCCGGTCGGACGGGCAGCCACAGTTGAGGTTGACCTCGTCATAGCCCCAGTCGGCAGCAATACGCACGGCCTGTGCCAACGCATCGGGATCGCTGCCGCCCAACTGCAGCGCCAGCGGCTGCTCGACCGGATTGAATCCGATCAGCCGCTCGCGGTCGCCATGGATCACCGCATTGGCATGCACCATCTCGGTATACAGCCGCGCACCCGGCGCCAACAGCCGGTGGAACACCCGGCAATGCCGGTCGGTCCAATCCATCATCGGGGCGACAGACAAGCGCAGGGAGTCGGCGTAGCGGGAGTTTTGAGGCAGGGAAGGCATGCAGCGCGGGATCTTGTGATGCGTGGATGGCACTATTTTCGCCTAATTCGGCAACCGCCGCTGATCAGACAACTGCCGCCTTCAGCTTAGAGAGCATTGCCGACTTCCGCTCGCAAGCCTTTCCAAACCACTCAGTCCAGCTTTTTGGAAACAAAGCTGAGCAGGTTTTGAAGAAATTCAGCGGGCAAACTGCAGAAATCTGAGACCGAACAGCTGCCGAAGGCAGATGCGAGGCGGCAGCGCAGGTCGGCAGATATTTGACTGAAGCCATTACTGCAAAGTGCCCCGAGTAAGTGAACCTGCCCCCTTTCTTGCTATCAAGGCCCGCCCGCGGCAGATGCTCGGAGACGGCGCCTACCTGTAGTTTGTCTCACGCGGCCAAACCGATGAAGGCGCGTCGCAGCGCGAATGCAGCGACCCTGCCCGCACCGGGAGTGCTGCGCGAGCCTCCAGCTCAACTGGATCTGTTCGCATGAGGGGCAATCGCGGACAGCTGGACATTTTGACCATGACCGGCAGCGAAAGGTGGACGCCAATCACAAGACCTCCGAAGAAGCCCTAAACCTACAACTCCTCCTCGATCAGGCAAGAGCGCTTGAATCACTATCTCGTCGAGGCAACAAAGGTCGATGACAGGACACAACCAATGACCACCACTACCGTCTTCCTGCTGCTCGCTGAGTTCGGTACCGGACACATCCCCTTGGAGAAGTGCTGCCAGCACTTTGGGATGAAGCCGGAGGAAGCGAACAAGCGCGCTGCGCGCCAGTCGCTTCCGGTTCCAGTGTTCCGCCTTGGCAGCCAGAAGTCGCCATGGCTTGTTGCTGCGGATGTGCTTGCTACCTACATCGACAGCCAGAGAGCACAAGCAGCCAAGCAGTGGCGGAAATTGCAGCATGCAAACTGAAGATTACAAAGACAAAGGGCTCTCAGTTGAGAGCCCTTTGCTATAGGTAGAACCGAGCGAAAAATCCTCGTCAAACTGACTTGCAGCTAACGGTGACGATCGTTTCGCCACTGGTGCTGCGCGTTACCGTTGACGTGCATTGGATCTTTGTTGAGCTGATGGGGCCTGTGACAGGAACGCCCAACCCATTGACCCAATCGACAAAGTCAAATCTATCGGCAGGGTTCAAGGTGAAGTCGTAGATAATTGTCTGGCCATCGCCACCAGCAACGGCATCAGTCGATTCCGGCACAGAATTGCCAGAACGATCCTTCAGCGTCCCCTTCTGATACACGAATTTCTTTAGCGTGTTGTCCCATGCGGCGACAAACGTAGACCCATTGGGCAGCCTGCCGGTCACGGTAACGACAGGTTGGCTAGTGCTTAGGCCGAGAACCCCCGCGAGCATACTGGTTATCGTCGCGCGATCTTGGACCGAAACGGCTTGGGCATAGACATAGTTGACGGCCGCTTCTCGCATTTGCGGATAGCGGGCGAAATCGTAGGCATCATCGGGGTAGGTATTGAGTGAGCTCGGGACCGTAATGGACATCGCGCGGATGTTTCGCACAACGGAACCGAACTCCACCGCCAATGCCTCTACCGTCATTACATCCACAAGCGGGATGCCCTGACACTCAGGCTTTGGGTAGTTGGACGGTGGACATTGCTTCGGACTTCCAAACGATTCATTGATGACGCTGAACTTGCCAACCAAACCGTTTTGAGGGTTCACGTAGTAATGGATCGCGTCATATGGAGGCCTGGCGCGTTCCGCAGCAGAGTAGGCCTTTTGCTCCATATCTGCGTAGGTGCATCCGTTGCAAATCTCAACCTTCTTCTCTTGCGCAGCCGCATCCGACATTGCAAGCAATCCACCACAAGATGTAACGACGAGCAAAAGCGCCTTACTGACAATTCCCTTCATCACTGGTGACTCTCCTGGAGAGCACCCTCCATGGGTGCAGGGTGAATCTAACACCACGACCACACCCTATTCATCTTGCGATGCAGCGCTGTAATAGAATCCGCGCTCAACGTTTTGAAGTCACCCCGACGATCCGTTCCCATGCAAATACCACCTTCCAGCTGCTCGCTGAGTTCGGTACCGGACACATCCCCCTGGAGAAGTGCTGCCATCACTTCGGGATGAAACCCGAGGAAGCGAACAAGCGCGCTGCGCGCCAGTCGCTGCCGGTACCGGTGTTTCGCCTGGGCAGCCAAAAGTCGCCATGGCTGGTTGCGGCCGATGTGCTTGCCGCTTACATCGATGGGCAGCGGGACGAGGCACTCAAGCAGTGGCAAAAGCTACAGCGGGCCTCATGACTTCCCTTCCGCAAGTCTCAGTTGCCAGCCAACTGAGTTGCAAATCGCAGACCGCCTTGCAGGGCATCCTGAAGAGTGGGGTAGTTCGGAAGGTCAGGGGATTCAATCGCCGGCAATTCACCCACCTCAATCAAGTGCACGAATGCCTCGCCGCCTTCAGGTTGCCATGCTTCAACATAGATGTCTTGGCCATACCAAGAGGTAACGAGCTGATCACGACGAATAGTAGGGCCCATAGCTTTCTCCTTTGCTTGTCGCCAGATGCTGGGCGAGCCAGAGAGTAGTTGTCAATGCCAAGCAGGACGACAACAAAGGATCTGCAGAATGCACAACGCCGCCCTAGAACGCACAACGCTGAGAGCCCACGAAGCAGCGGTAGAGGCTCCAGAGGGCATCGTGAAGAAGCCGCGCGTTCGTGGAGCTAGGGACGAGAAACCTCGATTCTGTGACGCAAGTGATCATGGAACGGCGCCCTTCCAAGATGGATATAGAACTCGTCTAGGAAGGCAGTCGCAGACTCAATTGCCCAAGCCGCGCAATCTGGCGAAAGGAACCGAGGGATATAGCGCACCGTGTCGGGCAAGAACTTGAATGACCTTACAAGCCTTTCCTGCAGAGAGCTTCCGTACAAATAATCCGGCCCAACCATGCCATCGGTGCCGATATCGAGCCAGTCGTGCTTGTAGTGGATGAGCCGATTACGAAGATCTACAAGGGTTTGCGCATTACCCCATAGGACGTCCGCGTGACCGATGGGTGCAGCACCGCCGTCTTCCAGCAACTCATTCAGGCGCAATAGCGTAGTTGGTTGCCCTTTGACCGGCACCCTTGGCTTCTTGTCGTTCTCCGCAATCTCGTTGGCGGTGGCATCCATGAATGCTCCTGCGCTAATCACTGCGGCTGAAACGTGTGCAGATAGAGCAATGGCCATTTCCTCTGACTCATCAATCTCGAGCGCCTGAGCGCTCCTCGCATGATAGGCAGCCATCTGCGCGTGATGCAGAGAAAAGTGAGTTCGTATCAGCAAACCAGTAATCAAAGATTAACCCTCAACCCTTCTTCGGGCAGATTGATTCTCATATAGCGGGAGTGCTCGATCAACCCAATCTGACGGCGTGCGGTATCGCTCACCATGCCAGCATTCTGGAGGGGTGTTGCCACGCCGACGAAAGAAGAAAGAAGAAAGAAGCGAGCCGGCGAACTTCTCACCAGTCGCTGCCAGTGCCTGTATTCCGCCAAGGTAGCCAGAAGTCGCCTTGGCTCGTTGCTGCGGATGTGCTGGCTGCTTACATCGATGGGCAGCGCGATGAGGCTACGAGGCAGTGGCAGAAGCTCTAACGAGCATGCTAGCCAACGCACCACTAAGGTTGAACGTTCTCACTAATCGAAGAAAGGAAGTCCCACTGTGTGTACTTCACTGACTCGATCATGTTTTGCAACGACCAGCCGTCAGTCCCCAATGCTTGAAAGTTGACTGCAAGCCCACTTTTCTCCGCAAACTGAATTCTCGAGATTTTGCGGTCAGAGTTGCTCGGGTCGGGAACCGTAGGCTCATCGAATTTCTCTAGAGCCCCTTCAATAGCCGCCAAGTTATCAACATCGTGGACAACGACAGTAATTTCTAGGTCATACGGCGGCTTTAGGGTAGATATCGCTGTTGGGGAGAAGTACTTCTGCTTCGCCTCCTCGTCGTCGACGCTCTCAGCAATGGAGAAGTAGATTCCTTGAATCTCGTCGCCGAATTTATCAACCAGCCACTTTTTTATCTGCTTGAGCAGGCCTGTGCTCTGAAGCAACTCGTTGAACTCATCAGGTAGCTCCACACGCGTGTAACTGCGCGCAAGCCAACTACTGAAGATTTCCTTGTATTGCATTGCTGGATTGCTTTCATCATCCACAATTCGATAGCCACATGGCGGAATGGATGCAAGCAGTTCACGAGGAACCCACACTCGTTGCTCGATCGAAAGTTCGAGACCCAGAGAGCCATCGTTCTCGGAATGCGCAAAGGAGTGCAATGTTCGCGGATGAGCACCATCTCGAAAGGCTGCACCCAGGCCATCCGAGTCGAGAGGCCGTGCCGCGATTAGCTCTACAAGGGGAGCTTTGGATAAATCCGGATTTCGCAGATTACAGGTTTGACTCGCCACCACGAAGAAGGGATGACCAAATGAGTTGGCCATCCCGAATTTCTCACTTTCAACAACACTACCCTGCCACCAGTCCAGTTGACCGATGGCCGACGCGTCGAAACTCCCTTCTTCAGACGACGGGGAAGTCTGCTTCAAAGGCGCGCGATCTGATGCTGGAGTTTCCAGCACGTCTGGCCCTTTGTTGAATAGTCGGCGCAAGCTCTGTAAAGGCATCTCTAAGGCGAACCATAACATCCTGTTCACCCAAGGATAACGAAAGAATCGACCGAATTGTCGATCCATCCTTAAGAGGGCTATTCACCAATTTCAGAGCGAAGGTTCGCTCCTCTCGAGTTTCGAGCTCTGAAAGTACCTGACGAAACTGTGCAATTCGCTCAACTCTACCGGCTCGAGGCTCGGACTCGCCGCTCATCCAGGCATAGACTGCTTTCCGCGTAACCCCGAAAAGGTCGGCTAGCTTGGAAATGCTGACATCAGAGTTGAACCTTAGCCACTCCAAGTCCAAAGCCCATGCAGGAGCATCACCGCCTTCGCTCGCCAGCGACTTGCCAGCCTTGGACGCAGCGGAAGCAGAGGTTGTGATCAGGAACGACTTACCTTCCGCATTTATCGAGGCGCTTACTGGCCCATGAGATGCAGGAACTCCACATGCAATCGCGACGGCCAATGCACCAGCACAGCCAAGGCCCAATCCTGTAGCTGTCGGAGAACTCACTGCGCTATGCACAAATGTCTTACGCATAGCTCCAGCTTTAGAGTCGAAATTGTAAGTTCTCGTAGTCACGTCTTTACCTCCTTCCAGAAGATGAAGGCCTTATCACTGCAGATATTTCGGAAGTAGTCATTGCATAAGTCATGCAAAACACGAACTTCGGCAGCCACCTCAGTACTGCCCTCGATCTTCCAGTCCAATTCGGACTTGAACGCGTCGATATCCAGCACACCTTCGTTGAACTGCAGACGCGGAACAGGGCTCTCTTCACTCTCCGATGGCGTTACGGTTGCAATGTAGGCAGCCAAGAGGTCATCTGCGATCACATAGGCTGATGCTCCTGTCACCACTCGAACATGCAATCCTGCATCCCCAACTGAATAAACCTGCTTTGAGCTTCCTCCTTGCAATTCGCCAGGAAAACTACTCCACGCAGGCGTGTATGGCAGGAGCTCCTTACTTATGTACTGAGAAAGATCATCATCGGAGAACTCCGGCCGAATATGATCCACATACCTTATACCGAAGGTTTCAACGTCTAAGTGCTGAGCAGATGCCAGCAATGCATCAAGGACACACTGCAGATCGTCACAGAAATCGTTGAATTTTCCGTATGCTTTCGACTGCAGCACCACTCCGCCCTTCCACAGCTGGAAGCCGCGAGAGCGGTCCTCGCTCATGAATACGAAGCTGGAGCCTACTTGACTGTCATCAAACTCTGCCGGGTCCACCGAGATCTCGATGCCTCGAGGGCCGCTTCTCTGATGCACACGAGTCAACACCGGAAAGCGCTGGTACACACGCTCCTGTATCGCCCCTATCCACGCAGGCATGGACTCTCTGGAGCGGAAGGTAACACCACAAACTACGAACACCAGAGGTGCGTTACCCAGCACACCAGCCCTATCAACCATGGCACGCTCGACTAAACAATCGGTACGCGAAAGTATACACACGAAGTGTGTAGTAGCGGGAAAAAGTGTGTAGTTGTGGGAACTGGTCGTCACAATGTAGCGCCCCCATCGCTATCCGCAAGGCGTACATCGAAGCTACAAAAATGCGACGAACGCGCGAAAGCCACAAGCAACTAATTGATTTTAATAATATAAATAGTATTGTCCGTCCAATCCATCATCGGGGCGACAGACAGGCGCAGGGAGTCGGCGTAGCGGGAGTTTTGCGGCAGGGATGGCATGCAGCGCGGGGTCTTGTGATGCGTTGATCGGCTATTTTCGCCCAAGTCCCGCGTTCACGCTGGCATATCGGTACTGGCTTTCAGCTTGCGACCGGGTTTGTGTGCGGCCGTTTGGCTGCAAGCGGCGCCAAAAGCTGGCGGATCACGGCAGCAGGAACAGGCCGCAGCGATCCGCCTGGATCAGGACTGCCCAAGGCAAACACCGGGGCGTTGATCAAGGCAGACCCGGCATCAGCAACATCAACAGCAGCCACAGCACCTTGCATGCCACGTGCAGGGCCTGGTCCAGGTTGTAGCTGATGCGATGGCCACACTTGAGGTCATCTATCAGCATGTGGGTCAGGGTTTCCAGCACCGCAAGCACGATGCTGCCGGTGATCCAGCCCACCGCGCCGCCATGGATCACACCATGCGCGGCCAGTGCCTGGTACCACGGCACATCGGGCACCGGCGCATGCCGGTTCTTGGCCCGCGACAGAAACTCACCCTGCAAGGGGTAGTCGGCCACGACATGGGCAAAGACCAACAACCCAAACATCTGTAGCAGCGTGTAGTAGGTCATCTAGGGTGTGCGTTGGGGCGTGGATCGGAGTCTGGCATCACTTGGGGTACCGGCGCGATCTGTGCTGCACAAACTTCCGGGGATCCATATCCGGCGACACGCAAGCCCGGCACGCCCCCTGCGTGCGCCCTGCATGCCGACTCGGCAGCACCCGCGCTGCCTGGCCACTTACCCACCTGTGCTTGTTGTCTTGGCGCCTGCCATGCAGACCGTGGTCGTCATGGCAGGTCGAGTCTAGACCGGTGACGTAAGAACAGCGCCGCTAGAATTGGCGGCCCCCTATTCGAGCACCGTCATGAACGCCTATGCCCTGCTGGCCTGCGCCATCGCCCTGGAAGTGCTCGCCACCTCCCTGCTCAAGGCGTCTGATGGCATGAGCCGGCTATGGCCAACCGTTGGTGCCCTGGCCGGTTACAGCGTGTGCTTCTGGTTGCTGGCGCTGGTGATGAGGACGATACCCACCGGCATCGCCTATGCGATCTGGTCCGGTGTCGGCATCGTGCTGATCTCCTTGATCGGGTTGTTCGTGTTCAAACAGAAGCTTGATGCGGCCGCCATCGTCGGCATTGGCCTGATCTGCGCCGGGGTGCTGGTGATCAACCTGTTCTCGCGCTCGTCGGCGCATTGAGCTGGGATGGCTCCGTTGGGGATCGCCGGTAAGGCCCCTGCCGAGCGTGGCTCGGCACTACCGCTTCGCTCCCTCCCTCTTGCGTAGCAAAGGGGAGGATTGGGGAGGGGTGCATTGGCTCTTGCCTGCTTCGCGGCTTATGCCACTCCCACAGGTGATCTGGTAATGCCCCTGCCGAGCGTGGCTCGGCACTACGTGGCATTGATCGGCACTGCCTTAAACTGTGCGCCCCCGCGTCAGGAAGTTGTCGATGTACGGAACAGACGTTGCGCTGCTGGTTATCGATCTACAACCGGATTTCATGCCCGGCGGTGCCCTGCCCTGCCAGCACGGCGATGCCATCGTGCCCGCCATCGCTGCGCTGCTGGATGCGCGTGAATATCAGACCGTGGTTGCGACCCAGGACTGGCATCCGGCCGATCATGCCTCGTTCGCCAGCCAGCACGCGGGGCACAAACCCTTCGACTCCATCCAACTGCATGGCCAGCCACAAGCCCTATGGCCGGACCACTGCGTGCAGGGCAGCGCAGGTGCCAGCCTGGATGCACGCGTGGACTGGAAGCATGCCGACCTGATCCTGCGCAAAGGCACCCAGCGCGACGTGGACTCGTATAGCGCGTTCCGCGAGAACATCGGCCCACAGGCCACGCGCGCGCCCACCGGACTGGCTGGCTGGCTGCACGAACGCGGCATCCGCGAAGTCCATGTCTGCGGACTGGCACGTGACTACTGCGTGCTGTGGAGTGCGCAGGATGCTGCGATCAGCGGTTTTGCCGTGCGCTTCCTGTGGGAGCTGACCCGTCCGGTGTCGGCAGCCAACGATGCCGCCACCCGCATCGCCTTGAACGAATGCGGGATCCACATCGACTAAGCCCGATCTGCGGATCCGGCTCGACTGATCAGCGGAACACCACCGTGCGGTGGCCATTGAGCAGGATGCGATGCTCGACATGGCGGCGCACCGCGCGCGCAAGCACCTGCGACTCGGTGTCACTGCCCAGCTGCACCAGGTCACGCGGCGTCATCGCGTGATCCACCCGCGCAACGTCCTGCTCGATGATCGGGCCTTCGTCCAGGTCCGAGGTCACGTAATGCGCGGTCGCGCCGATGATCTTGACCCCGCGCGCATGCGCCTGGTGGTACGGCTGTGCGCCCTTGAAGCTGGGCAGGAAGCTGTGATGGATGTTGATCGCGCGGCCCGACAGCGCCTGGCATAGACGCGGCGACAGGATCTGCATGTAACGCGCCAGCACCACCAGATCGATGCGTTCACGCTCGACCAGGTCGATGATCTGTTGTTCCTGCTGCTCGCGGTTCTCGGTGCTCACTGGCAGGTGATGGAACGGCACATTGTAGGAACCGGCCAGCCCGGCAAAGTCGTTGTGGTTGGATGCCACCGCAGCGATATCCACCTTCAGCTGGCGGCTATGGGTGCGGAACAGCAGGTCATTGAGGCAATGGCCCTGCTTGCTGACCAGCACCAGCAGGCGCGCGCGGCGACGCGCATCATGCAGCTCCCATTGCATCGCGAATTCTTCGCCCAGGCCCTGCAGCCTGGCACGCACCACCGGCTCATCCCCGCTGGTACTCATGTCGAAATGCACACGCAGGAAGAAGCGGCCGCTTTCGTCATCACCAAACTGCTGGGCATCGAGGATGTTGCAGCCCGACTCGAACAGCAGGCCGGACACGCGATAGACGATGCCGGTGCGGTCCGGGCAGGAAAGGGTGAGGATGAAATCAGGACGCATGGCCAACAACATTTATCAGTGGGGTCGTGGAAAGTAACCGTTCCAGTCGATTCCCAGCAAAGACAGTTGCAGCTGACACAGTTTACCCCCCGGCCTGCTCAGTGCGGATGCACCGTCAACGCCACCAGCCGCATCACCAAGGGCCGCACCAGCAGCACGCAGCAGAAGGCGGTCGGCATCGCCAGGCAATAGGCGGACAGCACCCGCGCCGGGAACTGGCCATCGATGCCGGCATTGGCGGCGGTGATCACCAGGCACATCAGCATGGCCATGATCGAGGCCATGAAGAACGCGAAAACAACAGGCGTGGTGCGCGCATGCAATTTCCAGCGGGCAACGGCGACGGAACGGGGGTCTGGCATCCAGCGAGGTCCATGCATGCAGCAATCAGGCGCTGCGGGCCGGGCACGATAGTCGGCGAGCCGGGGGACGGCTAGATCGCGTCGGCTTGGGGCTTTATAAAGATTTACTTTGCAATCCTCCCGGAAAATGCCGACCGGCATGAACATTCTCCAATCCATCCGCAGTTTCATCCGCACCGCCGACGCCGGCAGCCTGGCCGCTGCCGCGCGCACCCTGGGCATCAGTGCGGCAGCGGTGGGCCAGAACATCGCCCGTCTGGAAGCCCATCTGGGCGTACGCCTGTTCAACCGCACCACCCGCCAATTGGCCCTGACCGAGCGTGGCGCGCTGTATCTGGCGCAGGTGCGGCATATCGAGCGCGACCTGCAGCGGGCCCAGGCAGCGGTGACCGATCCCGACGCGATACCGGCGGGCCGCCTGCGCATCGCCAGCAGCGCGGCGTTCGGCCGGCATGTGCTTGCGCCATTGCTGCCGGCCCTGCAACAGCGCTACCCGCGACTGGAAATGGAGCTGCTGCTGGCCGACCGCAGCGTCGATCACGCCCATGAGGACGTGGATGTCAGCATCCGCATCGAACCGCAGCTGGAAGAGGGATTGGTGGCACGGCCCATCGCGCAGGTGCCGTTCGTGTTCTGTGCCGCGCCGGCCTATCTGGCCATCGCCGGCATGCCGCGTTCGCCCGATGAGCTGCGCGAACATCGCTGCCTGTTGTTCCGCTACCCGCTGGATGGGCGCTACCTGCGTTGGGGTTTCGTCCGCGATGGCCTGCGCTTCGATGCCGAAGTGCAACCGGCATTGGTCAGCGACGACATCGATGCACTGGCGGCGATGGCGGCGCGCGGCGGCGGCATCACCCGGCTGGCAGCCTTTGTCGCCGCGCCCTACCTGGCCCGCGGCGAACTGCAGGCCTTGTTCCAGGATGAGGCCAGCAGCGATACGCGGGCCTCACCGGAGCCGATGCGCCTGTTCCTGTGCGTCAGCGACCGCCGCGACCTGACCCCGAAAGTGCGCTCGCTGCTGCAGCACATCCTCGATGCCCTGCCGCCGGCCTGGCGCATCGACATCGATCACGCCTGAGCGCCAGCGGCGGTATGCCGCTGGCGCCTCCGCCGAACGTCAGCCCTGCCTAGCAGGCTTGAACAGACCGCGCGCTTCATGTGGTTCGCAACGCAGGTACTGCGGCGACACCGTCAACTGTGCGCCCAAGGCCGCGGCCGCATGCCACGGCCAACGCGGGTCGTAGAGGATGCCGCGGGCGATGCCGATCGCATCGGCCTTGCCATCGACGAGGATTTCCTCGGCATGCGTCGGCTCAGTGATGAGGCCCACCGCGATCACCGGCGTGCCGATCTCGGCCTTGATCGCTGCCGCCTGCGGCAGCTGGTAGCCGGGGCCGACCGGAATCTGCTGGCGTGGGTCCAGCCCGCCACTGGAAACATGCAGGAAATCGTTGCCACGTGCTTCCAGCGCCTTGGCCAGCTCAATGCTCTGGGCGACATCCCAGCCGCCTTCCACCCAATCGGTGGCGGAGATGCGCACACCCAAGGCCACATTGGCCGGCACCACCGCGCGCACCGCATCGAATACACGCAACAGCAGGCGCATGCGGTTCTCCAGCGAACCGCCGTACGCGTCGTCACGCCGGTTGCTCAGCGGCGACAGGAACTGGTGTAGCAGGTAGCCGTGTGCGGCATGCAGCTCGATCAGCTCCAGACCCAGCCGCACCGCGCGCCTGGCGGCAGCGACAAAGTCTTCGACCACGGCTTCGATGCCGGCATCATCCAACGCTTCCGGGATCGGGTCACCGGCCTTGAACGGCAGCGCCGACGGCGCCAGCACCTGCCAGCCGTGTTCCTGACCCGGGGCGATCGCGCCACCACCGTCCCACGGGCGCGCAGTGGACGCCTTGCGCCCGGCATGCGCCAGCTGCACGCCGATCGGCATGTTCGACCAGCGTCGCGTCGATGCCAGCACCTTGCCCAATGCCGCCTCGGTAGCGTCGTCCCATAAGCCAAGATCGGCCCAGCTGATGCGCGCACGCGGCTCCACCGCCGTGGCTTCGATGATCAACAGGCCGGCGCCGGACTGCGCCAGCTGACCCAGGTGGATCGTGTGCCAATCAGTGGCCTGCCCATCCTGCGCCGAGTACTGGCACATCGGCGCGATGACGATACGGTTGGAGAGGGAAAGCGGGCCTAGCGACAACGGTGAGAAAAGCTGGCTCACGTGGGGAACGTCCATCAACAGTGGGGGCGCTCATTGCACGCCGCGCCGGCCGTTGATTCAACCGGCAAGATGGATCACTGCGTCTTGATGCCGTCCAACAGGAAGGCAAGTGCCTGGGCACAAGGCATTTCCACCTTCAACGACAGCAGGTGATCGGCGCGGGTGCGGCCAAGATTGACGGCAGCTATCGGCAAACCGGCCTTGGCGGCGGCATCGACGAAGCGGAAACCCGAGTACACCATCAGCGACGAACCCAGCACCAGCACCGCGTCGGAACGCTGCAGGTGCTCGTGCACCGCGGCCACACGTTCGCGCGGCACGTTCTCGCCAAAGAACACCACGTCCGGCTTCAACACGCCGCCACATGCTTCGCAGGCAGGCACATCGAACGAAGAGAAATCAGCCTCCAGATCGGCATCACCATCGGGCGCGATGCCCGCTTCCAGTACGTCCCAACCAGGGTTGGCGTGCAGCAGTCGTTGTTGCAGCAACTCGCGCGAGCTGCGTGCTTCGCAACCCATGCAGCGCACCTGGTCCAGGCGACCATGCAGGTCGATCACGGTCTGGCTGCCCGCCGCTTGATGCAGGCAATCCACGTTCTGGGTCAGCAACAGCTCGATGCGACCATCGGCTTCCAACGCCGCCAGCGCACGGTGCGTGCCATTGGGCAGGGCCTGGCCGAAGCGCGGCCAACCGAGCAGGCTGCGCGCCCAGTAACGCCTGCGCGTCGCCTCCTCTCCCATGAAGGCCTGGTAGGTCACCGGCGGCGTACGCTTCCATTGCCCATCGCTGTCGCGATAGTCGGGGATGCCGGAGTCGGTGCTGCAACCGGCACCGGTGACCACGAACAGGCGCCGATGGCCAGCAATGAACTGCGGCAGTTCGGTGATTACCGCTGGCGATAAACGCCCAGTCTGTGCCGACGAAGTGGTCATCACCGTGCGGCTCAGGCCTGCGCCGGCAGCGTCGGCACGGTGGTTGGATGACCTTCACCATCGAGCGCGATCATCACGAAGGTGCCCTTGGTGCAGAGCGCGCGTTCGCCGTTGTGCAGGTCTTCGGCGATCAGTTCGACTTCCACATGCATCGAACTGCGGCCGACCTTGACCACCCGGCCGATGGTTTCCACCATCTGCCCGATGCGGATCGGCAGCTTGAAATCGACCTGGTCCGAGCGTGCGGTGACCACGGTGCAACGCGAGTAACGGGCAGCGGCGAGAAAGGCCGCCTTGTCCATCCACGCCAGCGCCTGGCCGCCGAACAGCGTGCCCATATGGTTGGTGTGGTTGGGGAACACGATTTCCGCCATGCGGACTTCGACCGGCGGATTGGTTTCGACGATGGGGGTCATGGAGGCATCACCTGTAAGTTGGCGCAGATGATACGCCCGCGAAGCTGTGCAGCTTGTGTACGCAGCTGCAGGAATTTTTGTAGGAGCGGCGTGAGCCGCGAAGCTGATAAAGCCTCAGAAGCCTGCAAAGCCCCCCTCCCCAACCCTCCCCTGCGCTTCGCGCAAGGGAGGGAGACGAGCGCCCTCCCCTTCACTTTCGGTGAAAGGGAGGGAGCAAATCAAAACGCCATATCGAACGCCACTTCGCCCTGCACGCCCACCTGGTACGCAGAGGCGCGGCGCTCGAAGAAGTTGGTCAGTTCCTGCACGTCCTGCAGCTCCATGAACGGCAGCGGGTTGCGCACGTTGTACTTCTTGGCCATGCCCAGCTTCAGGAAATGGTTGTCGGCGCAATGTTGCAGGTATTCACGCATGTCGCGGGTGGAGATGCCGGCCACGCCACCGGACAGCACGTCCTCGGCGAACTGCACTTCACAGTCGATGGCCTCTTCCAGCATCTGGTAGACCTCCTGCTCCATCTTCGCGTCGAACAGATCGGGTTCTTCAGCGCGGATCTTGCGCACGCACTCGAACGCGAACTCCATGTGGCAGCTCTCATCGCGGAATACCCAGTTGGTGCCCGAAGCCAGGCCCGGCAGCAGGCCGCGCGAACGGAAGTAGTACACGTAGGCAAACGCGGCGAAGAAGAACAAGCCTTCGATGCAGGCAGCGAAACAGATCTGGTTGAGCAGGAACTGGCGGCGATCGTCGCGGGTTTCCAGACGCTTGGTTTCCTGCAGCGCATCGATCCACTTGAAGCAGAACGCCGCCTTCTTCTTGATCGAATCGATGTTCTCGACTGCAGCGAAGGCCTTGAAGCGCTCTTCCGGGTCCGGCAGGTAGTTGTCCAGCAGGGTCAAGTAGAACTGCACGTGCAGCGCTTCTTCGTACAGCTGGCGCGACAGGTACATGCGCGCTTCCGGCGCGTTGAGGTGCTGGTACAGGTTCAGCACCAGGTTGTTCGACACGATCGAGTCACCGGTGGCGAAGAAGGCAACCAGGCGGTGGATCAGGTGCTGGTCGGCCGGCGACATCTTCTGGTGCAGGTCGGTGATGTCGATCTGGAAATTGATCTCCTCCACCGTCCAGGTGTTCTTGATCGCATTGCGGTACATCTCGTAGAAGTCCGGGTAACGCATCGGACGCAGGGTCAGCTCGAAACCGGGATCGAGCAGCATTTGACGGGGGGAGTCGGACATTTTGGGTCTCCATTCCCTTCTCCCTGCGGGAGAAGGTGGCGCGTAGCGCCGGATGAGGGTTGGTTCCTTGGGGGGGTGGCGCTACGTGCTTTTAAGAGCGCCCTCACCCCAACCCCTCTCCCGCGGGCGGGAGAGGGGCTTTGAGCTTTACTGGCAGGCTTCGCAGGCTTCCGGGTTTTCCAGCGAGCAGGCCACGGCTTCCACCGGGGTGTAGCTGCTGACCGTGGTTTTGGCGATCTTGGTGGCCGGACGCGAGCGCAGGTAATACGTGGTCTTGATGCCTTGCTTCCAGGCGTACATGTACATGGACGACATCGCGCCGATGTTCGGGCTTTCCATGAACAGGTTGAGCGAGGCCGACTGGTCGATATAGGCACCGCGTGCGGCGGCCATGTCGATCAGCGAACGCATCGGCAGTTCCCATGCGGTGCGGTAGATGTGCCGCAGGGTTTCCGGGATCTGCTGCAGGCTCTGGATGGAACCGTCGGCGAGCTTGATCGCATCGCGCACTTCCGGCGTCCACAGGCCCAGCTGCTTCAGCTCGGCAACCAGGTGGCGGTTGATCTGCAGGAAGTCGCCGGACAGGGTTTCGCGCTTGAACAGGTTGGACACCTGCGGCTCGACGCACTCATAGCAACCGGCAATCGAGGCGATGGTCGCGGTCGGCGCGATCGCGATGATCAGCGAGTTGCGCAGGCCGTGCTGCTTGATGCGCTCGCGCAGTGCGTCCCAACGCTCGACGTCGTCCGGCACCACGTTCCACGCATCGAACTGCAGCTCGCCGTGGGCAGCGCGGGTGTCGTTGAACGAGGGGTGCTTGCCGCGTTCCTGGGCCAGTTCACAGGACACTTCCAGCGCGTGGAAATAGATGGCCTCGGCGATCTTGGTCGACAGCGTGCGTGCTTCGGCTGAGTCGAAGGCCAGGCGCTTGCGGAAGAACACGTCCTGCAGGCCCATGCAGCCCAGGCCGACCGGGCGCCAGCGCAGGTTGCCGCGGCGTGCGGTTTCGATCGGGTAGAAGTTCAGGTCGATGACGCGGTCGAGTTGACGCACGGCCAGGCGCACGGTCTCGGCCAGCTTCTCGAAATCGAAATCACCATGTGCGTCGAGGTGGTTGCCGAGGTTGATCGAGCCCAGGTTGCAGACCGCGGTCTCGTCGTTGGAGGTGATCTCCAGAATCTCGGTGCACAGGTTGGACAGGTGGATCACGTTGCCCGCGCGCAGGGTCTGGTTGCTGGCCAGGTTGCACTTGTCCTTGAACGTCATCCAGCCATTGCCGGTCTCAGCAAGGGTGCGCATCATCCGCGAATACAGCTTGCGTGCCGACACGGTCTTGCGCGCCTTGCCCTGGGTTTCCGCCTGCACATAGGCCTGCTCGAAGGCCGGGCCGAACAGGTCGGTCAACTCCGGCACCACGCGCGGATCGAACAGCGACCATTCCTGGTCAGCCTCGACGCGCTGCATGAACAGGTCCGGCACCCAGTTGGCCAGATTGAGGTTGTGGGTGCGGCGTGAATCATCACCGGCGTTGTCGCGCAGTTCGAGGAAGTCCTCGATGTCGGCGTGCCAGGTTTCCAGATAGACGCAGGCCGCGCCCTTGCGCTTGCCGCCCTGGTTGACCGCAGCCACCGAGGAATCCAGTGTCTTCAGCCACGGCACGATGCCGTTGGAGTGGCCGTTGGTGGACTTGATCAGCGAGCCACGCGAACGCACGCGGGTGTAGCTGACGCCGATGCCACCGCTGAACTTGGACAGCTGGGCGATGTCGGCATAGCGGTCGTAGATGGATTCCAGCGAATCCTGCGGCGAGTCCAGCAGGAAGCACGAGGACAGCTGCTCGTGGCTGGTGCCGGCGTTGAACAGGGTCGGGCTGGACGGCAGGTAATCCAGGCTGCCCAGGCGCTGGTACAGCGCCAATGCTTCTGGCACGTCCTCGCTCAGCGCGCTGGCGATGCGCAGGAAGAACTGCTGCGGGGTTTCGATGACCTTGCGCGAATGCGGATGCCGCAGCAGGTAGCGGTCATACATCGTGCGCAAGCCGAAGTAATCGAAGTTCAGGTCGTAGCCCGGATCGATCGCGTCGTTGAGCTTGCGTGCATTGACCTGCACGAAGTTGAGCAGGCGGTCGTTGATCAGGCCGACTTCGTGGCCACGGCCGACCGACTGCGAGAACGCATGGATTTCCTGGCCAGAGACTTCCTTCGCAATGAAGTTGGCCAGCAGGCGCGCGGCCAGGCGGCCGTACTCGGGCTCTTCACCGATCAGCAGGGCGGCGGTACGGATCGACAGCTCATCCAGTTCCTGGGTGCTGGCGCCGTTGTACAGGCCGGAGATGGTGCGCGTGGCCACCCGCATCGGGTCCACCGCGTGCAGGCCTTCGCAGCAACGCTGGATGGCGCGGACGATCTTGTTGAGGTCTACCGGCTCGGTGCTGCCATTGCGCTTGGTCACGCTCATGGCGGTGGCGGTCGGCGGCGGGGTCAGTTCAAAACCGGCTTCAGCCGGAGCGACGTCAGTATGAGTGGCAGTCACGACGATGGTGTCCTTGCAAACGTTATGCACGCAGCTCCTGCCCGCGCAGGAAGCAGAGCCGGTACGGAGCAGCGAGCATGGAAGGACGGCGTCGCAGCAGCCGCGACAGCGCACGACCCAGGGTCGGCAGCAGCCACGGCACCACGTCACCAGCCGTCTTCCCCTCGAAGACACCGCAGCCGGCACCACGCGGTGTGCATCGCGTGGCTGTCGGCAGGTCTTCGGACTCATGGGCAGGAAGGCGGGGGCCTTCTCCTACTCCGCCGCTTCCCAAGGCCTGTGCCTCAGTGCTGTTGGCGGGGTCGTTCCCAATTACCGCTGCGGGGCAGTGCCGGACTAGCCTTGAAGGCATCACCGGCTTCCCTATTAATCCGACGGAAAATTCCGCCAGAACCGACGGAGCACAAGATAGTGGGGGTGTATTACAGGGTCAACACCAAATCTAGTATTTCTTTGCCAAGCCTTGCGGCACAAGGCTTGGACTGTCTGCCGCCCCGGCCGGACACCGGAACCTGCTCGAACGGTGTGCGCAGTCAAGCCTTTTGCAGAGTTTTTTTGTAGGGAAACCACCTGTCTTGACTACGTAAATTTCTGATGAAGTTCCGGGCGTGACTTCCGGCCGACGCAGCCCTTGCCGCGAGCGGCCAAGCTGGCCGCATCCTCCTGCCACGAGCTCGCCGCCATGCGCCTGCTGCCCATCGCCACTTCGCTGGCCCTGCTGCTGCCGCTGGTCGCCCAGGCAGGCACGGTCAAGGCGCCGGAGCTGTCCGCTGACCAATGCGGCGTGTCCACCGACTACAACGTGCTGGTCGACGGCGGCGGTATCTGGCTGCGTCGCGATACGCTGCCGATGCGCGAGATCGTGTTCCACGACGGCCAGCTGAGCATAGACAACCGCATGCAGACGGTCTCAGCGGAAGATGCACAACGGCTGCGCGCCCTGGAGGATGGCGTGCGCCGGCTGATGCCGGCGGTGACCGGCATCGCCACCGAGTCCGTTGGCATCAGCTTCGATACGTTGGACTCGGTTTACGAAGGCCTCACCGGCAACGCCAACTCCCGCAAAGTGCGCAAGTTGCGCAAGGAGGCCGAGCGCTTTGTCGAACAGACCATCGGCCGCGGCCGCTGGGACCAGGACCTGTTCAATGAAGGTTTCGAAGCACGGGTGCAGGATGCCGCCGAGAGCCTGAGCGGCTCCATCGCCCGTAGCATGCTGTGGGCGGTATTCACCGGTGGCGAGGACAAGCTGGATGCGCGCGCGGACAAACTCGATGCCGAACTGGAGCAACGCCTGGAAGGGCGCGCTGCTGCCCTGGAGCAGCACGCGCGCTCACTGTGCACGCAGGTACAGGCGCTGGATAGGCTGCAATCGGCACTGGAATTCCGCTTCGATGGCCAACCACTGCAGATGATGCGCGTGAGCGGCGATGGCGCGACGATGGCGGCGCGCGAGCAAGGCCAGGACGACAGCATTCCGTTGCCAACGAGGTAAAAGCGTGCCATCGGTAGTGCCGAGCCATGCTCGGCAGAGACGTTACCGGGAAAGTCCCTGCCGAGCATGGCTCGGCACTACAGGGCATGGCCTTGGAAGCTGGCAATCTGCAAACGGCCCAAAAGCCTACCCCTCCCAAACCCTCCCCTTGGCTTCGCCAAAGGGAGGGAGCACAGCTCAGCCCTTCGGCAGCTGCGCCAGCTCCTCGCGCACCAGCTTCACCACCAGCTTGTCCAGGGTGTCGACCGAATAGTTCTCCACCTCATGCACGGTCTCGCTGCCCGGGCCGCTGGAGGGATCACTGGCGTCCTTGTAGGTGAGGAAGATGAAACGCCCGCCGGTGTACTGCGCGATCTGCCGCTGCGCGATCTCGCCGGTGGTGTCCTGGCCGGATGCCGCCACGCTCAACACTTTGATCCCCTTGCCCAGCGCGGCCAGCATGGTCTGCTCGTAACGCGGCTGCGGGTAATCCATGTGCGGCGGTGCATCGGCCAGTGACACCAGCAGGCGGGTGGTCGAGGCACCGCGCCAGTTCATCGCCTGTACCGCATGGTCGAAGGCCTCGTTCATTGCTTCCGGGTAATCGCCGCCACCATTTGCGCGCACACCATCTAGCACTTTCTGGAAGCCGGCAACGTTGTTGCTGAGGTCCCAGCCGCGCACGAAGTACTCGTCGCCACGATCACGGTAGGTCACCAGCCCCAGGCAGATGTCCGGGTTGGAGGGCAGTTGGGCGATATCGCGGACGATGCCCTGCAGCGAGTCACGCAGCTTGTCGATTTCATCGGCCATCGAGCCGGTGGCGTCGACCATGAACACCAGGTCGAGCTTGGCCCGCGTCGGCAGCGGCGCATCGGCCACCACCACCTGCAAGGCGTTCTTCTGTCCGCGTTGCAGGGCCGAGGTCACGGTCTTGCCGGCGCGCCGCACCTGCACCTGGTAGCTGGTCGAATCGCGGTCATCGAAGGCGTTCGGATGTACCCACACCTGTCCGCCGGCATCGGTACGCGCCCACATCCTTGCGCCGTTGCGGGCGGTAACCGCCACTTCCGCATCCGGCACCGGCCGGCCCTGTGCATCGACCACCTGCAGGCGCTGGCGCACGCTGACATCGCGGCCGAGATTGTTGGCTTCTTCATGACACTGCAGGAACTGCTGGAACGCAGTGAAGTCGGCGTTGTCGTCAACGACACCGGCGGTGACAGGCGCCTGCTGCTGACGCACGCTGCCAGTGGTGGGGATCGAGGCCATCGGCATTTCCGCGGCAGAGTAGCTGGCATCTGCTGCGGCCTCGGCGCGGACTGCCAACGACGGTGGAGGTGGCGGCGCCGCAGGTGCTGGCATGGGCGCCATCATCTTCGTGTCCGTCCTGTAGCTGTCCCCCTTGCGCATGCGCACCTCGCCCGCAGCGATGTCGTGCTGCTGCGGCCTCGGGCTGGGATCGGCGACCTCGCGCAGCACCGGCGCGTCACTGCAGACCGTAGCGCTGGGCGCACGGAAGTTGGGCTGGGTCTGGCGGGTGCGCTGTGTCATTGGCGCCTTGAGGTCGCCGGTGTTGTCCGTCACCGGGAACGGGGTATGCCGAACCGCCGCTGCTACCGGCAGGCCGACCAGCAACGTTACTGCCGCAGCCAATGCCATGTTGCGAACCGCCGGCCGGTTTGAACCCTTTGCGCTAGCCATGATTCCTGCTCCCATGCGTGCCGCGTCATGCGGCGTACGGGGATAGGAACGGATGGGGATGAGGAGTGGGGTTAAATCTGCCCCCTCCCTTGCGCTGACGCAAGGGCGTTCGATGGGCAGCGAACCGTTGGTTCGCAAGCTGCCCCTCTCACCCCGCAAGCAGGAGAGGGGCTCGAAGCGTAGTGGCCCGCCACGGGGGCGCGAGCACGGTCAGGAGGGGTGGGGGGGGGGCCCCGACGCGCGCCCG